>JAQBTY010000086.1 GCA_027624735.1 Pseudomonadota bacterium
ATTTTCAAATCATACGATGATATTGTCGCCCTGTGTTGCGAAGCCTGGAACAAACTCATCGAGCAGCCATGGAAGATCATGTCCATCGGACACCGCAAATGGGCAATGAGTTCTAATTAATGCTCGTTGGTATTACGCGTGCGGCCGTGATTTATTTTGGGTTTGCCGCAATGTCGAATTGAGGTGGTCCCAGGAAATCGGACAGTTGTTTAAGGTGTATTCCACCGATTAACGGAGGAATACGTGAGGTGGTCCCACATTGTTGGACAGTTTGGCGGCAAAGTTAAGGTGTATTCCAATGTCTCATCATGCCGCCAAAATCCTGTTTATCACATCCTGCTGCTGTTGTTGAGCCGGCCGTCGCCGGCCGGCTACACCTATCCCAAGGGATGCGATATCGGCGAACGCATGCGGGGCATCATCAGCGACGAACCGTAATTTTCACCCCCAAAAGCCACCCAAAAACACCCTTTTCACGGTAAAAAAACCCGCTTTGCAGGGGGTTTTACCGTCGAAAAAAGTTTTTTTTCTTTTTTTCCCGCCACATCTAGTCGGGCAGGAAGCGATCGACCAGCCGGTCCGCCCGATCCTTGTCGGCGACAGTAAAGGCGCGCTGCAAATTGCGGGCGCCCGACGCGAGGTAGAAGCGTTCGTACTGCGCGTTGCGGCTGCCGAGCCCGGTGCCGACGAAATCCCAGGCGAGGCGGAACACGGCGGCGCGCTCCGTAGCATCCACTTCGCCCGCCCCGGACAAATAGGCGTCGAGGAGCGGGCGCAGTTCGGGGTCCTTGAATTGGGCGGCCCGCGGCGTCGCCAGCATGAAATGCGAGCCGATCAGGCTGATGATCTCATTCACCCGCGGAAACCAGCTGGGCAGCATGCAGCGCAGCGCATAGAGCGGTTTGACATCGGGAATCCAGAACCCATCGGCGTGCTCGAAGGCGCCGGCCTCCGCGGCGATGATGGCGGCGCGGGCGAATTCGGCATAGGACCAGATCTCCCCCAGCATCTGTTCGGTGGCGCCGTCGGCCGCGTTGACCGTCTTCGCCATGCGGCGGGCGAGCCCCCAGGCGAAATCAAGCTTCACCGCCGCCCGGATCATGGTCTGCTGCATGATGTTCGGCATCCAGGTGGTTTGCATGACCGAGTTGAAGACGCCCAGATTCCCGTCGATGAAGACCCTGTCGCGCGGCACCTCGACATCGTCGAAGATGACGAAGGCATCCTGCTCATCGAACCGGCTCGACAGGGGGTGGTCGAAGGGGGTGGTCTGTTCGGACAGGCTGTCACGGCAGATGAATTTGAGACCCGGCGTCGACATGGGGATACAGAAGCACAGCGCATAGGCTTCCGACCCCACAGGCAACGGCACCCTCGGGTAAATGGCGATTTCGTCCGCGAAGGGCGCCAGCGTCGCCAGCGCGCGCGAGCCGCGCACCAGAATCCCCCCGTCGGTGTCGCAAATTTTTCTGAGCGTGATCTCGTCGCCGGGCCTGGACATATCGCCGAGCGCCTTATCGGCGGCGGGAGACACGATCGCATGGGTCAGCGATAGATCGGCGCGGCGCAAATGTTTCTGGTAGGCAATCAGGCGTTCGGCGCCTTCTTCATTGCCAAAGGCGCGCCAGGCGGCGGCGTCTCCGGCGAAACCGGCGAAAGTCACGTTGAGATAATCCGGGGTCCGCCCCATGGAACCGGCGGTCAGGTCCGAAATGGCATCGAGGCAGCGGTGCCGCCGGTGCAGATCCTCCTTTGAGCGGGGTATTATGTGGCTAAGGCCGATGGGCTCGCCGGTCTCCGGATCCGGCATGAGGCAGATGTCGGCCTGGTCCAGCTGCAAATCATAGACCGACGCGATTGTCCGCGCCGCCCCGGACAGCGCCGGATGATCGACGACGCTGCTTACCCGTTCCCCATCCACCCAGAGGGCGCGCGGTTCGGCCAAGCCTCTTAAATACGCCTCACCGGAACGTGCGGGCATCGCCTTCTCTTCCTACGCCATACATACCCAACGATAAATCATTGACCGGGCGCAGCATAGCCGCATCCGAATTTGTAAACCCGGCCGCGGGGACACAAAAGGGCCCAAATTGCATGATAATCAGCACGATCTTTGGCTATTGAGGTGGGGAACAGGCAGGAAAAATGGACGATTCGATCAAAACTGAGGTGAAATAGGCGTCAGCGCTGTCCAATTGAAATGCGTGCCGGTTCTGTAAAAGTGGTTTGCTTGACATCGACGGGGGCTCGTCTAAAAGTACGGCAACTGGCTAGCCTTTTAGGCTGGCAGCGCTTCGTGTGCGGCAATTCGTGTGCGGCAAAAAGACTAAATATATATTGAACGAAGGCAATTTCTTGGCGGCTGTGCCGCTACTCCACTCCAAACTGGTTCCTTGTGACAGGGCTGAAGGGTAAGTTGTGAAGCGTCCAACCGTGAGTACGAATAGTAACCTGCCGTTTCGCACTGCCGGATTTGGCACGCTGTTGGAAGGTCTGGATTACGCCGCGAAAGGTGAAACGGGCTATAATTTTTTCTCCTCACGCGGGGAACTGGAAGAAGCCCTTACCTATCGCGAGATTCGGGATCGGGCGGTAGCACTGGCGCAGGCTTTTGAAAAAGCCGGATTCGCCCGCGGAACCCGCGTCGCCATTATTGCCAAGACAAGCCCGAATTTTCTTATTTTCTTTTTTGCCTGCCAATATGCCGGGATGCTGCCCGTGCCGCTGCCGCTAGACATTTATCTTGGCGCCCGTGCCGAATACATAAGCTGCTTGCGAAATTTGATCACCAAGGCAAAGGCGACGATCGCAATTGCCGGTGCGGATTTGATCGAATTCCTCCGCGAAGCCGCCGACGGCCTTGCGTTCGAGACGATCGGTACCTTCGACGAATTTCTAGCCTTGCCATCCACCGGCGGACAGCTAAGGCCACTGCAGCCCGAGGAATCGTCTTACATTCAATTTTCCTCCGGCAGCACGATGGCCCCGCGCGGCGTGCTGATTTCGCAACGGGCGATCGCCAGCAACGCATACGGCATCGCCACCCATGGCTTGAACCTGCAACCCGGCGACCGGGGCACATCATGGCTGCCGCTTTATCACGATATGGGGCTGGTGGGGTTTTGCCTGGCGCCGCTGATGAGCCAGATTTCGGTCGATGCGCTGGCGCCGCAGAGCTTCGCGCGGCGCCCTCTGGTATGGCTGAAGATGATATCCGAACATGGCGGGACAATATCGTTCAGCCCCAATTTTGGCTACGAATTGTGCGTCCGGCGCGGCCCAAACAGCACGACGCAGAACTACGATTTGTCGCATTGGCGTGTCGCGGGGATCGGCGGCGAGATGATTTATGCCGCCACGCTGAACAAATTCGCCGAGACCTTCGCGGATATCGGATTTTCCGCCAATGCCTTCCTTCCCAGCTATGGACAGTCTGAATCGACTGCGGCGATAACGTTCGCGCCTCTCAATCAGGGGGTGAAGGTTGAGCATATTGATCAGGACAGGCTGGCGGGCGAACGAAAAGCCATTCGTGTGCACGCAAACGGAAATGGCGCCCCCGTCAATGCCCGCCCGTTTGTCGCCTGCGGCGGCCCGCTTCCAGATCATCAGATAGAGATTCGGGATGAAACCGGCGCCTCGCTGCCCGACGATCACCTGGGCCAAATCTTCGTCAAGGGACCAAGCCTGATGGATGGCTATTTTATGGATCCCGCCGCGACTTCGCTCGTTCTGAAAGACGATGGGTGGATGGATACCGGCGATTTGGGATACCGTACCGACGGTCAACTCGTGATTACCGGCCGCCAGAAAGATCTGATTATTCTGAACGGCCGCAATATTTGGCCGCAAGATATCGAGGAAGCGGTAAAGGGAATTGACAAGATCGGCACCAACGACGTCGCCTGCTTTTCCGTAACACAACCCGATGGTGGAGAACGGATTATCGTCGTCGCGCATTGCAGAGCAACGGAAGATGAAGCCAGGACAGAATTGCGCAGGGCAATTGCCTCGACGGTGAGAAAAATTTGCGGGTCGGACTGCGAAATTGTCCTGGCCCCGCCCCGTAGCCTTCGATTTACGTCTTCGGGGAAGCTTAGCCGCGCACTTGTGAAAGAAGAATATTGCGCGGGACAAATCCCTGATCTGACGCCCATCTTTATGGCGCCGTCACCCACTGAGGCACAAATTGTCCCAGCCGTTGAAGAAACCCCCTAGTCTGGCCCCTTCATCGGGCCGCAAAGCCCTCAGCCTGTATGATCCGATCTCCCTATGTCGCAGCGCTCTGATAGATTCCGCGCCGTCGCCCCTAGTGTGAAGGGATGCAGCAAAGCCTTCGCTCGGTAGCGGTAACTGGCGGCACCGGATTTATCGGCCAACATCTGGTCAGCGCTCTCATTCGTGAGGGATGGAATGTCAGGGCATTAACACGCCATCCCAACGCCCTTCCCGAAAATAACAATCTGCTGCAAGTAACGGGCGTGTTGGAAGACCGGTCCGCGCTATATGATCTCGTCACCGGTGTAGAGGCCGTCATTCACGTTGGGGGGCGAATCACTGGGCGTCATCTGGCCGAGTTCGAATCGGCCAACGTTTTGGGAACAGAAAATCTTATCCGCGCGGCGGTCGATCAACCACAGCGGCCGAAGATAATTTACCTGTCCTCCCTAGCGGCGCGCGAGCCGCATTTATCACACTACGCCGCGACTAAAAGAGAAGGAGAAAACGGGCTTCAGAATCTTGGCCAGACCCTCCGCTGGCAAATCCTGAGACCACCAGTCGTATACGGCCCAGGAGACAAACAAACGCTAAAATTGTTTCGCCTCTTTAAAAGAGGCTTTGCCTTTCAGCCTGGATCGGAGGGCCGGTTCTCAATGATTTATGTCGATGATCTTATATCCGCCATACTATACCTCTTGCATGATTCCGCTCAGAATTCAGCCATTTTCGAGCTTGATGACGGTCATCGGGGCGGCTATTCCTGGAACGAAGTGGTGACCGAGGCAAGCCGCAAACTGGAACGCAGGGTGCGGAACATAACAGTCCCTACAGCCTTACTTCGCATGATCGCCGCATCCGGAGCGGTGGTCTCGGCGGTGACAAGAAAACCGCCCATCCTCAGCCATGGAAAAGTAAACGAATTCACCCATCCCGACTGGGTCGCCACCACTTATTTGCTGAACGATGTCAGCGATTGGCAATCATTTGTTAACCTCCATGAAGGAATATCGAGAACAATAGACTGGTATGTTTCGCGGGGTTGGCTATAACGCCTATTCTTTATTGAAATTTTCGAGTAACTTGACGGCGCCTGCCAGACTGAAATGTGGGAAAATTATTGGGGCAATAAGAAGGGCGTGAAAACGCCAGGTCAAAAGCGTGTGGAAAATGGATCAAGAGGGGGCGGTTATCTGGACACCGGAGGGCGTTTTGGACGAAATTAGGTCCCTCCTGGAACCCTATAACCCAAATGGTGTTGAAATAAGTTTGGAGACAGATTTCTCTTCCGAACTCAATATAGACTCCGTTGCCGCCATGAATTTGGTAATGGAAATCGAAGACAAGTTCGCAATAGACATCCCAATCAATCAACTTCCCGACATGAACACACCTAAAGATTTGGTGGACATTGTCCTTGTACGAGTCAACAAGTAAAAATCCATGGGACTATTTGATAAATACAACCACATAATCGATCGTCATTCCAAGCTTGATGACTTTGATGTTGACCCTTTTAATGTTTGCGTCGAACGAGTGATTTCGCCGACAGTTGGCGTCATTAACGGACAGGAAACCATCCTTGTAGGAACCAACAACTATCTTGGTCTTACATTCGAGGCGGATTGCGTTGACGATGCGGTTAAGGCGTTAAAGGAGTATGGAACGGCCACGACAGGCTCTCGGATTGCGAATGGGACCTACGTGGACCATGTCCAACTTGAACAGGATATCGCGTCCTTTCTGAACTACCGTGCGGCGATTGTTTTTCCAACCGGCTATCAAGCCAATCTGGGCATTTTGGCGGGGCTGGCGGATAAATCCGATACCATTTTGCTCGATGCGGATTCACATGCGAGCATTTACGACGGCTGTACGTTGAGCGGCGCGACCATGATCCGTTTTAGGCATAATTCGCCGGCCGATCTCGACAAGCGTCTGGAGCGATTGAAAGACGACAAGTCCAACAAACTTGTAGTCGTCGAAAGTATTTACAGCATGTTCGGCGACAGGGCGCCGCTGGACGAATTTGTCGACGTCAAAAATCGGCATGGCGTCAGTCTCCTTGTCGATGAAGCTCATTCGCTGGGCGTTTTTGGCGACCACGGACAGGGTCTGGCCGCGGAGATGGGTGTCGGCGCCGAAGTCGATTACACCGTCGGGACATTCAGCAAGAGCCTTGGCGCCGTCGGCGGCTTTGGCGCATCCAACCATCCCTTGTTCGAAACGCTCCGCTATACGAGCCGTCCCTATATGTATACGGCGTCCTCCTCGCCATCGAACGTCGCCGCCGCCATCACCGCCTTGCGCCATATCCGCACCCGTCCCGAACTGCGGGCGAAATTGTGGGAAAATGCCGAAATGTTGTACAACTGCCTGTCCGATCTCGGATACGACATTTGTGCGCCCATGAGCCCGATCATCGCCCTGCGCATGCCCGATGAAGAAACCGCGATTTATCATTGGAACCTGCTGTTCAAGGCTGGCGTCTATGTCAATCTCGCCTTGCCGCCAGGGGCTCCAAACAGAACCTGTCTGTTACGCTGCAGCGTATCCGCCAGGCATAGTTCCGAGCAAATTGGGCACATAGTCGATGCATTCGCAAAATGTTCCGCGATCATCAGCCCGAAAGCACACCAGCAGGCCGCTGTCGCGCTCTAATACTCGGCGACCCACACCTATTTGAACGCGCCTTTTCGATACAGGCGCCAGAATAACGTCGTGGAAGCGAGAATCGGGTGCCGCCGTTGCCAATCCGACAGGTCCACGGACACCCCCGAATGGCGCTCTATTTTCCATAAAATGTAGACCGCGCCATCGTCGAACGTGAAGGCAGCCTTCATCAGGCGGAGTACGGACAGAAATTTTCCCGCTATTCGTCTCACAAACCATTTGAAGCGCGCCGCCAGACGCTGAAGAAAGGACGAACGTGACCGGTACTGAAGGCCGGAATTGCTGTTCCCGTTGTCGCGCTCAAGCGTCCCTGCTTCCCATAGCAAGGCGGATATATTACCGTACCGTTCCAGATTGTCGTTGACCAATTCCCTCGCCCGGGCAGGTCGTTCGGACCTTAATTCCGCACGATACGTCTCTTCGAGAGCCCTGCGCCACAATGTTGCGCTGTCGAACGAGCTTGTTATCAGGGGGCTAACCTCTCGAACCATGGTCTTCACCGCCCCATCCAGTGCGCCCAGGATTTTCTCTGTCACGTCGCTGTTCCGCACAAAGGCGAGCCGGCAAGGCTGTGCGAAACGCGCCCACATATAGGAATGGAACCACTGGCCGGAAACCCCACGTTCAAAATCCCGGAGAGAAATGATGGCGCATTTTGCACGAACCATCCCTGCCCCGAACTTTGTCTCCAAATAAACGACGTTTGGCGGCAGCAACCAGTTCAAAAAGCCGGACAGTCGAGAAACAGAACCGTGCCAGTAATGATCAACTATCAGATAGAGGTCGACAATGTCATCTTCCTGATAGCCACGCCGAAGGCAGGAACCGTAGAACAGAACTGCGCAGGCATTTTGTCCGTAGCGCGCCAACGCCAAATTGGTGATCGCCGCAATTTGAGGTTCAACCGGTCCGGCGATTTCCGCCCTCAACAAGTCATGCAGCTCTGGACTCGGGTTCACGGTCATAGCTGAACGAATTTCGCCCGTTCTCTAGCGCTCAAAACGATCTCCTCGCCTGGCTCGGCCTCGAAAAACTCTCCGTCGAGCGTGAAGGGTCCGTCAAATTTGAGTCGGACGGACGTGGCATCCTGGCTGAAATAACTTTCCCCCGGCAATTTCCGGTGCGAACCGCCATAGAGCAAGCGAGGGACATAAAGCGCCAGCCGCTTTGGCGGATAGGAAATACAGAAAAAATGTAACGGCCCCGGCGTGTCGGTCCAGAATGGCCGGCTCCCAAGAAGCAACCGATCGAGAGTCGTCGCCAGCAATAACATACAGGAATGTACCGCGATATTTTCGTTATCAAGAGCAATGCCTATTTCGTCACCGCGGCAAATCTGATCCTCGCCGCCTCGCCCCGACAACAACCGCAAAACCGATCCGGCAAGCGTAAGGGCAGAGGCGACATTTGAATTCAGCCCGTAGGGATGAAGTTTACGGCGACAGCTCTGGATCGCGCGGCATATTGCCGCGGCGCCGAAGAACATACCGAATTGGCTTCCGACGCCGCGTACGTTGTCGATCCGCAGTATCCGCCGTTCCGTCACACAATCAGCCAAATCGGCTGTGCCTGCCAATTCAAGCAAGCGGGACATCCCCTGGCCGCGACGTGAGTGTATCCCCGCATCGGCCGCGATCATATTGGTCCTGCCGCCGGGAAGAACAGCCAGGGTGGGCAGCACATCGAACGGACGACTATCGAGCAGGCCGGTTAGCGTTGCCTGAACCGTCCCGTCCCCTCCGACTATGGCAAGAAGTCCAACCTCCCGACTTGCAAAATCGCGCAAAATTTCCGGGATATCCGAGACGGCGCCAAGTACCGCATGGCGCACATCGGCATGGCCCGCGATGGCGCGTCTCAGAGAATCGAGGCCGCCTTTGTTTCGATGGCTCCCGGGGTTCGTGATAATTCCAACCTTGGTCATCCCTGTTCCCTGGCGGCCATCCAGGACACCAGACTACCCTCTCGTCGCATGACCAATGCCGCCTGTACGATTTGCAATAGATGGACGCCAAGCGAAATCGCCGTCCACGCGGCTACCGCAATCAGGCCCCAGTCCGGCCGGCCGGCCACGGCGCCGGCCATAAGAAGTACGAGATTGGGATTACGCCGCGCGGTAATTTGCCGAAAAAACGTATCGACCGGGCGCCAGACGTGGATTTCTATTTTGAAGAACGCGATCGATATCCCCTCGACGATCCGCTGTATCACATAACCCGCAACGATAATGCCCATAACCAGGACAAAAGCGCTTTGCTCCAGGGCATAGTTGCCGGCCATGACGCCCATGCCCCACGCTGCATACCAGAAAGGCGGATGGATCAAATCTATGGAATGATCGAAAACATTCCCGAATTTTGACGAATTCAGGGTTATGCGCGCGAGCTTGCCATCAACGGTATCAAGGAAAGTCATGACCCAGGCGGAAATCAGACCAAGCATCCAATCCCCTTGATAGAACCAATAAAGCGCGGCGAAGACCAAAATCAGGCTCAGACTCGTAACCTGATTGGGTGTTATGCGGTATTTTGCACAAAACTGCGTAACATAAAATGCGGGCCGCGGCCAAAGCCATTTAGTGACGAAATCGGTCGCGCCTTTATAAGTCCCCATAAACATGCGCCACTCAACTGCGCGAATGGCCTCTTTGGAGACGCTCATGACATAGGGAATTTCCCGCTTACGCAGCGCCTGCCAGTAGGTCGAGGCGAGCTCTTCGCTCGTTGCGGCACGCAGGCCGCCCGCCACCATCGAAATATTCCCGGACGTCAGGACCGTCATCGCAAGGGACGCGACATCCGCCGACGCATGGGCCGCTACAGGGTTCCCCGTGTCGGACAGAAGCACCACGCCGGGGCTATCAATCAGAGCCTTGAGAGCAGGAGCATCTATAACGGTATCGGGGCGCACCAAAATGATATCGTAGGAGATATCGGTCAGTTCCTCCTGCTTCAAAAACCGGCTAATGCCTTGCTGGGCCAAAGCGCGCTTCAAACGCTCATCGGACGCTTCATGCCACACGCGAACGGCGTCGCCGTCTAAAATACAGGCCGTGCTTACCGGCTTATTGTCCATCGGGACACCTGGATTGGAATTTTCTTGCACGGATCGCAGCTCAACCTCTTCCTGGGGTTATGGGGTTATACGTGTTCTACGGCGGGCCATCGATAGTCGGCCTTGGACCACCGGCGTTCCCGGATGCATGCTCACAAGCCGAATGAGGCCGAATTTGTCAAGAAACCTTAATTTCATTGTAACGGACCGAATCTTTAAGAACTTCACGGGAAAAAGCCATTGCTCCGGTAATAGCCGCGAAAACGAAAATCGCCGCCCAGGCTGCAACAACCGGTGGCAAAAGTCCGACTTCCCCCAGCGCCAAACCGATCCCGTTGGAAATGAAAAAGGCGAATCCCAACCCGAGGCCGCCCAGAAACAAATACTCGGTGCGTCCCGTTCGTTGGAAACGCTGCGACAGGGCGACAACCAGAAATATCATCAGAAGAGGAACAAAACAGATAGCCACTTTTACCTGAAGCCATGTCTGGTAAATATGAGGTGCCCATGAGCCATGCGCCTCAGCCCTGACAAAACCTAAAAGGCGGTGAAAGGCTAAATCGCGCGGATGAATCGTTAATTCGTCTATATTTTTGGGTTTGAAACCGGCGCCCCACCCCTCCAGACGGTCAATTTTTTCGCTTCGGCCATTGATATCGCGGCGAGTGATGCCCCGAAGTGTCCACCCGACCTTTTCCGCTTTCGCCGCCGATACATCCAAACGGGCCAAAAGCCGCCCCTCGCGATCTCTCTGAAAAATAACAAAGTTACGGAGGGACCCTTGTTGCCACATACCATGCGGTATCCGAACAATGTCGTTTTCCACCTTGATCCAGTTGGCGCTGACGGCCGCATTCTTCTTCTGGAGGGGATCCTGTTTGATAACACCCCACTCCTTGAGTGCTGTATTAGTAACAGGAACCAAGGCGTCATCGATTGAAAACTGGAAGATGCCAATGGCCAGCGCCACGGGGGCCAGTCGCAAAATTACGCCGAATTGTGAAATTCCTCCGCCCCATATGGGAGCAAGCTGGTTGTGCCGCATAAGGCTCATGAGCGTCAGCAAAGCGGCCAATAAACAGGAAAACTTGATTGTATCCGAAATTATCTGGGGCAGCCTGAGCGCCGCATATTTCGCGACCGCGGTCATATTGCCATCCGAATTCTCGGCTATTTTTTCCGCGTTGGTGACCAGATCAAGGCTGAGAATAAAGAACGCGATGCAGATGAGCAGAAAACCAAATCTCGCCAAATAAATTGTGGTCAAATATCGCGTAAGGATATGCATGCGGCTATTTACCGCCTGACGAAGCTAAAGCGCGACCAAAAGACCCGGCGATTGTCTTCGAGCCTGGTGATAATCCGGTTCAGCCCACTGGTACGGGTCATGCCAAAAGCTTGACGACAGAATATAGTGAGGCTGAAGATCGCAAAAAGGAGGAACGGAAGCCACTGAGCGACGGCTATGGGAAGCAACCCGTCGGCAGAGGATATCTTTCCAACTCTGACCACCTCGTTATAGATAATTACTATCAACACGCCAATGCCCGTATTGTAGGCCCGGTGTGTCCGTGGCGGTGCGATGGCGAAACCAATCGCCAGAAACGGCAAAAAAAAGACGGAGACAATGCGCACCAACCGGTCATTGAATTCCGCTAACATCTCTTTCGTCGTTGCGCTGGAGGGTGGAAAATTCCGCCGCGACCACAATTCCACCAATGTCAACTCACGCTCATCGATGCCTCTGATTCTGAAGGGGAGTGCGGCGCCGAGATTTATCGGCACCTCCAACTTGCCAAACGTGACGATGTCAGAATCGCCACCGGCCTGGGTCTTCTTTGACGGCGATCTGGATTGTATACGAATGGCCTCCCCCCCCACTAACTGAAGGATTGATTCTCCCTTTTTCGACGTTGGTACGATTCGCCCCTCCTTCGCCGTTATCACGCGCGAACCACCGGCTTCTCCAACTTCATAAATAAAGACATTGGAAAAAAACGAATGATCGCGGCCGATGTTCTCCGCCATGAACGTGTATCCATCCACCTCGAGAAAAACCCCATTCTGCAAAAAGGCCGTTGCGGCGGTGGCGGATAAATCATGGACCAGCGACCGGTAAAGATAACGGGCGTGTGGCTGAATGAGTGCGGTATTCAAAAGGGATAAAAGAGTCAGAAACACGGCAAGCGCCAGGACCGGCCGTAATAACGTGTGCAGCCCAATACCGGCGGACAAAAGCGCATTGATCTCATTTCGCTGATGCATACCGCTGAAGGCAAGAAGGACGCCAAGAAAAAAAGCAATCGGAAGGGCAAGGGCAACGTAATGTGGCACCAGAAATGCCAACATCTCTATTAGTATGTGCACCGAGCCGCTGGAATCGAGAACCGTATCGAGAAGCCGCAGCATGCGTTCGGTTAACAGCATCAGAAGAGCGACGAGTATGGCTATCAACAACGGCGCCGCCGCCTGCCTCAGAATATACCAGTTAATCGTCGACATACGGTGCCCGTCGCACACATCAGAGGGATGTATGGATTCTACGAAGCCCAGATATTTTTCAGTTCACCAACAAGCGGCGCCATCTGCCCGCTTGCAAGGATAGAACCTGCCGCCAGGTCCGGCGCCATTGGCCACCCGGAATCCGGATAGATGACGCCGCCGAACTCCTGATCATTTTCATATCTGGGCAGCACATGAAAATGAACTTCCTTATCTACCATCATCAGCATCAGATAATTGATCTTCTGATACGCGCGAAACGTCTTCAAATTTTTTTCTATGTCCTGTGTCACCTGTTCCAATTCCTGGAATGCTTCCCTGCCAATGGCGGAAAAGGACTGACATTCGCTCTTGTTTACCAGCACAAGAGCGCCCAGCGTGCACTGCGCAGGCCGTAAAAGCACGACCCAATTATTGTACTCCCGCACCAAACTCGCCGGAAAACCAAATTTAACCATTGTTGCGTTAGGGTGGCTTGACGTCATGACCGTTGACTATTACCTAGCTTCATCCAACCCCATTATGCTTGATAATGATGGCCTGCAACACCCCGGTTCAATCGACTGAATTGAATAAAGTAGACTCAAATGAGACTGTTTAAACGGCTCGGGCACTCCAAAAATATCAGGCGAGCGCGCACAATTGTCCCCGCCGCTGGCGGGTTGTCCCTCATGTTGTCGACGACCGGGTACCTTGGCGGGAATTCTGGCTTTATTAATCGCGCCGTAGCTGCACCGCTGTGCGACGGTAGTGGCGTCCCCATATGGATTACCATCGAAAAAGTCAGGAATTCAAAAGGAACCGTAAAGGTTGAGCTTTACACCGGCGAGGTCGAATCCGGTAAAAAAAGGGCAAAAAAATTGCCCGAACACGGGTCAAAGCCTTGCAAGGAGAGACTAAACTCTGCCTGAATGCGCCGTCACAGGGCGATTATTCGATATCGCTCTATCCCGAATTATTCACGGTGCGGCGTTTAATGGTTGGTGAGCATGGATTAACCTGTTGAGATTCTGT
>JAQBTY010000087.1 GCA_027624735.1 Pseudomonadota bacterium
ACTCGCACGGCTGGCACTCCAGGGGCAGGCAAACCTGGCCAGCGCCATGGTCACCCTGTTGTTTTCCGACTTTTGCGATCTCTATCCGAATGTCACCATTCAGGTGGCCAACCTGGGGGGAACGTTGCCGATGGTCGTCGAGCGCATGGATCATGCCGCGAAGTTGCGGACGCCCGACGATCCGGTGCCATCGAGCCGCATCGGTGGGGTTTATGTGGATTGCGCCTCGCTTGGGCCGCGCGCGATAGATGCCGCTGTTGCGGTTTATGGCGCCGACCGTGTGATGCTGGGGACGGACTGCCCGATCTTCCGGACCGACTGGACGCTTGACGCCGTCAGGGAAACACGGCTTGGAGCTGAAGAGCAGGAAATGATTTTAAGCCGCAACGCCCAGGCGTTGCTCGATAGAATAACGAACGGCGTTGCCGCATAGCGATCGTATCTAGCAAAACGGAAGGACGAACAAATGCCCCAGGAACTGGACCGGTTTCTCGCTCTCTTCGACGGCCTTTTCATATCGACCAATTCATGGATGACCGGAACGCCAAAGGAAAAGCAGGACTGGGTGCCTTTCGAAAATCCCAATATGAAGTTTGGCGACCGGATCAGCACCATCACCATCAGAAGCGTCTACATTCACACCATCGTCGGCGAGCATAGCTGGGCAAGGGTGCTTAAGGATTGCGAAGATGGGGCCGTCCTTAAACACGACCGCGAACGCATTGTCGCGTTGACCGAAACGCTCGCGTCCAGCGACGACCTCCTCGCCGATGCCATGAAGCTGCACACGGACAATATGACGCTTTTCCGCGGCTATTCCGATGACCAGCTTGAAAAGAAGATCAAGTGGTCGGGGCGCGAATGGACGGTCATGGGATTCCTGTGGGCGATCTACTCTCACCGTTCCTACCATCTCGGTAACATTGATATTTTCATGCGGGAGTCCGATGAGGCCGCGCCCGATTTCTTCAGTAATTTTCGGGATGTAATGGCCTGAGACAGTCGAACCAGTACTGTCAAATTTCCAAACGACAGGCGACCTTATTCGGGCGCCGGCACCTTGGCCGCCTTGAGCGCTGCCGCCTGCCGCTTCGCCATAACCTTCACGTCGAAATCGCCGATCAGATCGTGGAACAGGCGGTGCCAGTTTACCTCGGCCGACAGGTGCGTAAAGACGGAGCCAAGGCCGATCGCGGCGCGGTCCATCAGGACGAATTCGCGGGGCGGCTTGACCCCGCCGAGCTTGTGCAGTTCACGATGCACCTTGGCGGCTACATGGGCGCCATACATGGTGCCGTCGCCTTCCTGGATCAGCCGCTTGCGATCATCGAGCAGGGGCGCGTAGATGAACTCGGCCCACATATTGAGCACATCCAGCACCTCGTTTGACAAATTGGCGAAGCCCCAGGTCTCGTAGGCATGAACGGCCAGCGCCCGGTCGTCATTCTGCAACGCGGTGTAGAGATCGATCACGCCCTGGACGAAGCTCGGGTCGAACACGCGGATGCAGCCGAAATCCAGCAGATTGATCGAGCCGTCTTCGCGCACCGAATAATTGCCGAGATGCGGATCGCCATGGATGATGCCGTATTCGTAAAACGGCACGTACCAGGCCTGAAACATGTTGCGCGCGACCCTGTCGCGTTTTGCCTGGCTCTGGTCCTTCACGGTCAGCAGATTCTTGCCCTCGAGCCAGCTCATGGTCAGCAGCCTGCCGGTCGATAGCTTTGGCTCCGGCACGGGCACATGCACCGCGTCTTCACCGGCCAGCATGTTGGCATAAAGCCGCATATGGGCGGCTTCGCGGGCATAGTCGAGCTCTTCGCGCAGGCGCGCTGTAATTTCCGCGTGGACTTCCCTGGGGTCGATCGCCTTGTCATAGCGCCGGTAGATCGCGAAGATCATCTTGAGCTGGCGCAGATCGGCTTCCACCGCCGACTGCATGTCGGGATATTGCAGCTTGCAGGCAAAATCCTCGCCCTTGAGCCCCACCGCGCGGTGGACCTGGCCAAGCGACGCCGCCGCCGCCGCGTCATGATCGAAGGATTTGAAACGCTTTTGCCAGTCGGGTCCCAGCTCCGCCGCCATGCGGCGCTTGACGAACAGCCAGCCCATGGACGGCGCGTTGGATTGCAGTTCGGCGAGTTCCTCGACATATTCCGGCGGCAGCATGTCGGGCACCGTCGACATGATCTGCGCCACCTTCATCAGCGGGCCTTTCAGTCCGCCGAGGGCCGCCTTCAGATCCCGCGCATGGCGGTCGCGGTCAATCTCGATCCCGAGATACCGCTTGCCGGCCAGCCGCGCCGCCAGCCCGCCCATGGCCCCGCCAACGCGGGCATAGCGCTTGACGCGGCCGGTTAAGGTATTTCCCTCGGAACGGTCGTCGTCTGGCATTATTGCACCATTCACCCCTACCCGATCGCCTCGAGCTCGTCGATCAGGCCGCTGACGACGCCGAGGCCGGTGGCCCAGAATTTCGGGTCGGAGGCGTCGAGATCGAACGGCGCCAGCAGATCCTTGTGATGCAGCGTGCCACCGGCCCGCAGCATGGCGAGATAGCGTTTGGCGAATCCCTTTTCGGATTCCTGGTAGCGGGCATAGAGCGAATTCACCAGGCAGTCGCCGAACGCATAGGCGTAGACGTAAAACGGCGAATGGATGAAGTGCGGAATATAGGTCCAGTAATATTTGTATTCGTCATGAAAGCGGATCGCCGGACCCAGGCTTTCGCGCTGCACATCCATCCAGATTTCGCAGATCCGATCGGCCGACAACTCACTGTCGCGCCGCTCGGTGTGGACACGCAGTTCAAACTCATAGAAGGCGATCTGGCGGACCACCGTGTTCAGCATGTCCTCCACCTTACCCGCAAGCATGGATTTCCGGCGCTTGGGATCTGTTTCACGATCGAGCAGCGACCGGAAGGTCAGCATTTCACCGAAGACCGAAGCGGTTTCGGCCAGGGTCAACGGCGTATCGCATTTGAAATGACCTTGGGCCCCGGCCAGAACCTGATGAACGCCGTGGCCAAGTTCGTGGGCGAGCGTCATCACATCGCGCGACCGCCCCATATAATTCAGCAACAGATAGGGGTGCGCCGACGGCACGGTGGGATGCGCGAAGGCGCCCGACGCCTTGCCCGGCCGGCTCGGCGCGTCGATCCAGTCATTGTCGAAAAACTTCTGGCCGATGGCCGCCAGCTCCGGCGAAAAACGGCCATAGGCGTCGAGCACGATCTTGCGCGCCTCGGGCCAGGCGATCAGGGTCTCACCCGATTCGGGCAGTGGCGCGTTGCGATCCCAGTAATCCAGAACCCGCTTGCCGAACCATTTCGCTTTCAGGCGGTAATAGCGGTGGGCCAGGTTCGGATAGGCTGCCTGCACTGAGCTCGACAGGGCATCGACCACCTTATCCTCAACCTGGTTGCCGAGATTGCGCGACGATTGCGGCCGTGCGTAATGGCGCCAGCGATCCTCGATCTCCTTGTCCTTGGCCAGCGTATTGGTGATCAGCGCAAACAGAGGGATATTATCGCCCAGCCCCTTGCCCAGTCCCTTGGCCGCCTTTTTCCGCACCGCGCCGTTGCTATCGGACAATTGATGCAGCACTTCTTCGCTGGTCAGGGACTTGCCATCGACCGTAAAGCGCAGCCGCGCCATGGTTTCGTCGAACAGCCGGTTCCACGCCGTCCTGCCGGCGACCCGTTTGTCATGCAGCAGACGCTCCATTTCCTCGTCAAGCTGATGGGGCCGAAACAGCCGGACATCGCGCACCCAGGATTGATAGGTGGCGAGCGGACGGGCCTTGAGCTTCTGCGCCAAGGCCCGGTCGCCGATCTTGTTGATCTCCAGCGTAAAGAACACAAGGTTGGCCGAGATATCGGTTACCCGTTCCTGCATGGTCTGATAAAAACGCCCGATCTCCGGATCGGCGACATTGCCGGCGTGAACCAGCTGGGCATAGCTCATCACCCGCGACAGTATCTCATCTATGGCTTCATAGGTTGCGACCGCCGAACCGAGCGCGGCGCCGCCGAGGCCGCCAACCTTGGTATAGTATTTCTTGTGAAAAGCCTTCGCCTTCTTTTCCACCGCATCGAGATCCAACTTCAGCGCCTTGCTGTCGGGCGCCGGATAAAGATCGGACAGATCCCAGACAGGCAAACTTCCCAGCGATTTCCCTGGGGCCTTGGCTGACGATTTGCGGGTGGCTTTTCTGGCCATGGATGACTCCTTGCTATACCGGAGGATATAAGTGTCCTGCGTCATAAACCAACTGCGCATAAAGACAAATCCATAATATATGGATGAACCTGAGAAAGTACGGATGGAGCACAAGCACTGGCCCAATCTCGCCACCCTGTTTTTCACCCGCGCCGGGGAAAAGGGCGACCGGCCGTTTCTGTGGCAAAAGGTGGAATCCGACTGGCAGTCAATCAGCTGGGCGGACGCCGCCTCGCAAACCGCTGCGCTTGCCCGTGCGCTCGGCGATCTTGGCATCGCCGCGGGCGACCGCGTCATGCTGGTTTCCGAAAGCCGCCCCGAATGGCCGCTCGCCGACATCGCGATCATGGCGGCCGGCGCCATATCGGTTCCGGCCTACATCACCAGCAGCGTCAGGGACCATTTGCATGTGCTGACCGACAGCGGCGCGTCAGGAATCATCGTTTCCACATCCTTCCTGGCGAAAAGGGTCCTGCAGGCGGCAATCGACGCGCCAACGGTGAAATTCGTCATCGCCATGGAAGATCCCGAATTGACCCAGGATACCGGGCTCGCCATCCATCGCTGGGGCGATTTGATCGATGCCCATGACGGCCCGCCCGACAGCATCGCCGAAAAAGCAGCCGCGCTGACACGCGACCAAACCGCCTGCCTGATCTACACATCGGGGACCGGCGGGGTGCCCAAAGGCGTCATGCTCAGTCACGGCGCGATCCTCAGCAATTGTACCGGCGCCATAATATTGCTGTCGGAGATGGGGCTCGACGACGAGATATTCCTGTCTTTCCTGCCTTTATCCCATTCATACGAACACACGGCGGGCCTGTTCTTTCCCATCAGCATCGGCGCGCAGATCTATTATGCAAGCGGTGTCGACAAACTGACCGCCGATATGGCACATGCCAAACCGACCATCATGACGGCGGTGCCTCGTTTGTATGAAGTCATGCACGATCGCATAAGACGCGGCGTCAGCCAGGCCGGCGGCAAGAAAGTGGCCCTGTTCGAAAAGACCCTGGCATTGGGCCGCAAACGCTACGAAGACCCCACCGGGCTAAGCCTCCGCGAGCGGATAACCGACACCGTTCTGACCAGGCTGGTGCGCCGCAAGGTGAAGGCCGGTTTCGGCGGTCGTTTGAAGGCCCTGGTGTCAGGCGGTGCGCCGCTCAATTACGACATCGGCGTATTTTTTACCGCCTTGGGCATCCGGATCCTGCAGGGATACGGGCAGACCGAATCCGCCCCCTGCATCAGCTGCAACCCCCCCAATAATAGCCGGATCGACACAGTTGGCCCGCCCATGGAAGGCGTCGAGTTGCGCATCGCGGACGACGGCGAAATCCTGGTGCGGGGGGAACTCGTGATGCAGGGCTATTGGCAAAACTCCCGCGCAACGGCCGAGGCTATCCAGGACGGCTGGCTCCATACCGGCGATATCGGCGTGCTGGACACCGACGGCCATCTTCGCATCACCGACCGCAAGAAGGATATCATCGTCAATTCCGGCGGCGATAATTTGTCGCCGCAACGGATCGAAGGGTTCCTGACCTTGCAGCCGGAAATCGCCCAGGCCATGGTCTATGGCGATAAGCGGCCGCATGTGGTGGCCCTGATCGTGCCCGACCAGGAATTTCTGGAAAGCTGGGCCAGGGACAATGAACGGGATGATATTGATGTAGCCTCGCTGGTTTACGACCAGGAATTCCGAGCAGCGATCGGCCGGGCCATAGACCGCATCAATGCCGATCTGTCGGTCATCGAAAAAATCCGGCGATTCATCATTTCAGCGGACTCTTTCACCATTGAAAATGGTATGATGACCCCCACACTCAAGATCCGGCGACACGTGATCCGGGACAAGTATGGCGATGCGTTGGAGACGCTTTATGGTGGATGATCGACAAAAGTTCTGGCGCGTGGCCCTTGTGGCCACGATGGTGATGCTTTCGGGCGCAATCACGTCGGGTTGCGCGATCGACGCCGCGACGACGATTGCGGAAGACCGGCCCTTCAACAAGGTGCTCACCGACACCGAAACCAAGGCCGATATTACCAAGCGGTTGCTCAGCCCCGAGAATAACGATCTTTTTTTCGATGTCAGCACGGACTCCTATGAAGGCCGCGTCATGTTGACCGGGTCGGTCAAAACCGCGCGCGACCGGGAACGCGCGGCGGCATTGGCCCAGGGGCTGCACGGCGTGAAAATAATCTATAACGAAATCCAGGTGACCAATAAGGGCGGATTCCAGAACACCGCCAACGACGCGTGGATCAACGCCAAAATCAAGTCCAAGTATATCGCCGAAAAAGGCGTCAAATCGATCAATCTCCGCTGGCGCGTCGTCAATGGGACGGTCTACCTGCTGGGTTTTGCCCGCAGCGAAAAAGAGCGCCGCATTGCCATCGCGTTGGCCAAGGATACGAAATTCGTCACAGGCGTGATCGACCATATCGCGGTGAAATAACCGGACCGGAATTTTACGATAGGAGGGGGAGAGACATGGCGAAATCCGAAACGGCCCTGATCGTGGGCGCAGGGCCCGGCCTGAGCGCATCGCTCGCCCGGCGCTTTGCGTCCGAAGACGTGGCGGTCGCGATCGCCGCCCGCAATACAGACAAGCTCGCGGACCTCGTCGCGGAAACCGGCGCCAGACCGTACGCCTGCGATGCAAGCGACCCGTCCGCCGTGGCCGGCCTGTTCCGCAGCGTGACCGCCGATCTTGGCGAGCCCGACATCGTTGTCTATAACGCGTCGAACCGGGTTCGGGGCCCGATAACGGACCTGGACCCGGAAGCGGTTCTCACCGCCATCAAGATCAGCTGTTTCGGCGGTTTCCTGGTTGCCCAGCAGGCCGCCAAACAGATGGTGCCGCGCGGCAACGGCGCCATTTTCCTGACCGGTGCGTCGGCGGGCGTAAAGGGCTATCCCAACTCATCGACCTTTGCCATGGGCAAATTCGGCCTGCGCGGCCTCGCGCAATCCCTCGCCCGTGAACTACATCCGCAAAACGTCCATGTGGGGCATTTTGTGATCGATGGCGGTATCAGGCGCGACGATGACCCACGCGGCGACCGCGGCGCGGACGGGCTGCTGGACCCCGACAGCATCGCCGAGACCTACTACAATTTCTGGCGCCAGCCGCGCGACTCCTGGGCCTGGGAAATCGAACTGCGGCCATGGGTGGAGAAATTCTAGGGCGGCTGAGTTAGGCCGGCACTCTTTTTCTGTGCCGGTTTTGGCGGGACAGAGCTCTAACTCCGCACCCCCGCCACCACCTTCTGCAACGATGCCGCCTTGAAGCGCGCGCGGTAATCGAGCATCCACTGGATGCAATCGGCGTCGAAATCCTGTTTCGGCAGGGGATCGGGGTCCCAGTATCCATGAGTGTCCTTGCCGCGCAACAGGAGGGCCGTCGCTCCATCGAAGCGGGTTTCGCGCACATGGGGCGCGCAGTAATGGATGGAAAACCCGACCCGCGGATGGTCGGCTTCATTGGGTTGCGATCCATGCACCACGCTTTCATGATGGAACACCACCTCGCCGGCGCGCAGCACCGCGTCCACCGCCCGGCTTTCGTCCACATTCCGCGCGGTTTGCCCCTGCCCGGCCAGATTATTGGGATCGGGAAAAAAATCATGGATCGCCGCTTCCTGATGGCTGCCGGGGATATAGCGGACGCAGCCCGATTCCACCGTTGAATCATTAAAGGAAAACCAGGCGGTCAGGGTCTCGGCGGGATCGAACGAATAATAGAACGTGTCCGTGTGCCACGAGATGAAACGAGGATCATGGGCCATCTTGGTGAAGAACGACGACCCCCAGCACAGAATATTAGGGCCGATCAAATCTTCCACCGCATCGAGCAGCCTTGGATGGCTGATAAGATCGCACAGCCAGGGAAACGGGAGATGCGCCTTGACGCGAAAGCGCTTCTGCGGCTCTTCGCCCAGCGTTCGCTCCATATCCTCGAACCGGCCGTGAAACGCCGCCGCTTCTTCCGGCGAGCACAGCGTGAACGGGGACAAAAACCCGTCCTCGGCATAGGAGGCCACCTGTTTATCCGCCAGTACTTTTGGCATCGCCTAGTTCCTTATATCCTGCGACACCTTTTGGTTCGCTGCGTTGATGTATTTCTGTCGGGTTTCCACCATCCATTGAATACAGTCGGGATCATAATCGTGTTTCGGTTCCAGATCGGGCAGCCAGTGGCCGTGCGTGTCCTCGCCACGCAACAGCATCGCGGTCAGACCGTCGAAACGGGTTTCGCGCACGTGGGGCGCACAGTAGTGTATCGAGAAACCGTCGCGCGGATGGTCGGCCCGGTTGGGCCGCGAGCCATGGACCACGCTCTCATGGTGAAACACCACCTCGCCGGCGCGCAGCACCGCATCCACCGCGCGGCTTTCATCGACGTCGCGCACGGTCTGACCCTGCCCCGCCAGATTGTTGGGGTCGGGAAAAAAATCATGGATGGGGGTTTCCTTGTGACTGCCGGGAATGTAACGGACACAACCCGATTCAGGTGTCGAATCGTTAAAGGAAAACCAGGCGGTCAGGGTCTCCGTCGGATCGAACGAATAATAAAACGTGTCGGTATGCCATGAGATGAACCGGGGATCCTTTGCCTTCTTGGTGAAGAAGGACGACCCCCAGCACAGAATGTTCGGGCCGATCAGATCCTCTACGGCGTCAAGCAGACGGGGATGGCCAACGAGATCGCACAGCCAGGGAAACGGCAAATGCGCCTTGACCCGAAAGCGCTTCTGCGGCTCTTCGCCCAGCGTCTTCTCCATGTCCTGGAACCTGTCATGGAGCGCCGCCGCTTCCTCCGGTGAGCACAGTGTGAACGGGGAAAGAAACCCGTCATTTTCGTAAGAAGAAACCTGTTGCTCAGTCAACACCTTGGGCATCACCTAGCTCCTGATCTGGTTTTCCACCTTGCTGTTGGTAGCGTCGAGGAATTTCTGGCGCGTGTCCAGCATCCACTGGATACAGTCCGGGTCGTAATCCTGCTTTGGTTCGGGGTCGGCGCCCCAGAAACCATGCGTGTCCCGTCCGCGCAGCAGCATGGCGGTCGCGCCGTCGTAGCGGGTTTCGCGCACATGGGGCGCGCAATAATGGATCGACAACCCGACCCGCGGATGATTGGCGCGGTTGGGCTGGGAACCATGCACCACACTTTCATGGTGGAACGCCACCTGGCCGGCACGCAGCGTCGCATCGACAGCCTTGCCGCCATCGACGCCCCGGACGGTCTGGCCGACCGGCGCCAGATTGTTGGGTTCGGGGTGAAAATCGTGGATTGCTTCGATCTTGTGGCTGCCCGGAATATAACGCACGCAACCGGAACCGACGGTCGATGCGTTGAAGGAAAACCAGGCCGTCGCGGTCTCACGGGGCTCGAAGCCATAAAAAAAGCTGTCCGTGTGCCAGGAAATAAAACGCTCGTCCCCCGCCTTTTTGGTGAAGAAGGACGACCCCCAGCACAGGATATCGGGCCCGATCAAGTCTTCCAGCGCATCGAGCAGACGGGGATGGCGAACCAGATCGCACAGCCAGGGAAAGGGAAGGTGCGCCTTGAGGCGAAATTTTTCCTGCGGTTCTTCGCCGAGGGTCTCCTCCATTGCTTCGAATTTGGCGTACATCGCCGCCGCCTCGGCCTCGGAACAGACGCCGTAAGGCGATAGAAAGCCGTTGTCATTGTAGTAGGCCACCTGATCGTCGGTCAGCGCCTTGGGCATGGTCTATCTCCTCACCGCACGGATGAGGCGATGATAGCAGAAACGCCGCCGACGATCATCACCGGCGGCGTCTCCCTGCCCTCGACGGGGCAGCGTTCTACTCGGCAGCCGCAGCCATGGCGTCGGCTTCGGCGCCGGGCGCCTGTTCGAGCATGCCAAGAGCGCTCAGATAGGTGTCGAGCACGAATTCCTGCTCTTGCCGCTGATCGGGTTCCATCTTTCTGATCCGCACCACCTGACGCATGATCTTGGGATCGAATCCGGTACCCTTGGCTTCGGCATAGACCTCCCGAATATCCTCCATGAGCGAGGCCTTTTCTTCCTCGAGCCTTTCTATCCGCTCTATGAAAGCCCGCAAATGATCGCGTGCGAGGGTACCTGGGGCGTCCGCCATTGTTGCATCTCCATTTATTATGTCGTGCAGGTCCACGTTAATTTCGCCCGCCCGAATCGGGAACTATCACGGGGTCATCCATGAAAAATAACTGTGGATAAAGAACGTCGCGCGGATCACCCCGCGAACAACGATTATGGTTCTGGGTAATATCGCCTGAGATCAGGTCGTGAGATTGGGGTCCGCCATAACCTTCTTGAAGGTTTCCTGTTGCTCGGGCGACGCGTCTTTCTGGTAGGTGGATTTCCACTCGTCATAGGTCATGCCATAGACCTGTTCGCGGGCGTCATCCATCGACAGCTCAAGCCCCTTATCCTTGGCCGCCGCCAGATACCATTTGCTCAGGCAGTTGCGGCAAAACCCCGCCAGATTCATTATATCGATATTCTGCACGTCGGAGCGTTTTTTCAGATGCCCGACCAGGGTGCGGAAAGCCGCCGCCTCGAGTTCGGTCCGGGTCTGCTTGTCCAAATCAGTCATATCAGCGCCTCTCATGGATGTTGGCCGTGCTCTGGCGCTAATCTTGGTCACTTGGGCGCAAAAATCTACCCCCCAACGGCCGGAGGATAGAAACTATTGACCGCACTTTTGGGGTCATCACTTTACTGTTAAAAACAAAACTGGTCGCCCTTCAGACGATCAGCCAGCGCCACACGCCGATCAAATCCACCACCACGAAGGCAAACTGAAGGACGACCAGGCTCATATCCTTCATCACCGCGCCGGCCAGCGTCCACGCCAGGGACGAAATCAGAAACAATACCCACCCCCAGCCGCTGAGGGGAATATTGAGCGCCAGCATGAGCGCACCCAGAACACCGGTAAGGGTCCCGGTCCATTTGACGGCGGCAAAGGCCGGGGTCCCTGGTGTCAGGACAGCGATGGTGCGCCCGGTCATATCCGCCCCGTCATATCTGGATATCGGCGGTTTCGGCGATCAGTTCATCGACCACGGCGCGGAGCGCCGCCGCCGGTGCCGCGCCACCGGCAAGGGCTTCCCGGTAGGCGGCGATCTGCCGGTGCGCGCTGGTGCCGCGCGAAACGATCCGCCGCGCCGCCTCGATTTCCGCCCGGCAACCAAGGCAATCGGCATCCTCCCCCACCATGCCGATGATTTCCTCCAGCAAATCCCGGTAGGGGATGATGGCGCCCTTGCCGAAATCCACCAGCCCTTCGTCCAGGCCATAGCGCTGGGCGCGCCACCGGTTTTCCGCGATCAGCATTCTGGGATAGGCCCGCCATCGCTTGTTCTCGGTCCGCAGCCGCCAGATCATCCGGCACAGGCATTGGAAAATCGCGGCGATACTGACCGCATCGTCGAGAACCGGGCACATATCGGTAATGCGCATCTCGAGCGTCGGGAAGCGCGCGCTGGGACGCACATCCCACCAGAGCTTGGTCGCGTCCTCGAGCACCCCCGCCTGCACCAGTACGGCGACCGTGCGCTGATACTCGGCGAAGCTGGAAAACGATTCCGGAGGACCGGTCCGCGGCAGCTCATCGAAGACGCTCAACCGGTAGGACTTCAGCCCGGTATCCTCGCCGCCCCAGAACGGCGACGACGTGCTGAGCGACAATAGATGGGGCAGGAAATAGGGCAACTGGTTCAGTAGCTCGATGCGGAGATCGTCATCGTCGATCCCGATATGGACATGCATGCCGCAGGTCAGCAGCCGCCGCGCCACAACCTGCATATCCTCGGCCAGCGTGTTGTAGCGATCCTTGTCGGTATGTTTCTGGCTCTGCCACAAGGCGAAAGGATGAGTTGAGGCGCCGATCGGGGCGCAGCCGTACCGCGCCGTTATCTCCACCAAAGTCCGGCGCAGACCCGCGAGATCGGCCCGCACCTCGGCGATCGATTTGCAGACCCTGGTGCCAACCTCGATCTGGGCGCGCATGAATTCCGGCGTTACCTGGCTGCCAAGTTCCGCCGCGCACTCATCCAGCATCGCCTGCGGCGGATCGGCGACGAGGTCACGGGTCTCCAGATCGACGAGCAGATACTCTTCCTCGACGCCGATTGTAAAGCTGGGTTCGGTAAACGGCATTCAACCTTCCTCGATACGGTAAAGGGCGGGATCCGCCAGAATCGGCGACAGCGCATCGACCAGTATCGTCGCCGTGCGTTCCTGATCTTCTACCGTGCTGATTAGATCCTCGCGCAATTCGATAAGGACATGGGGAAGACCGGTCTCGCCGGCATGGACGTTCATGGAATAACCATAGTCCAGACGGCCGGAATAGGGTTGGTTGTCGCCCACCACCAGGACCTCATGGGCACGGAGCGCGGCGATCAGCGGGCCTGAGATGCGCGCATCGTCACCCCACAACACCCCGATGTGCCAGGGTCTTTCGACACCGCCAAGCACCGGCGTGTACGCATGGATCGAAATCACGGCGGGACGTTGTCCGCGCATGGAGAATCCGGCGAGCCCCGACCCGATCCGGTGGTGATAGGGCCAGAAACAAGCCTCGGTCCGGGCCCGGACGTCGTCGGATGAGAGTCCCTCATTACCAGGAATGACGGTGCCGTCGCTTTCGCCGACGATCGAGTCCGAATGATGAAGATACCGGTTGGTATCGATCACCAGCCGCGAATAACCCGCCAGCACCGCCGGCGCATCAAGCGCCACCGCCAGCAGCCGCGTCACCTCGGCGGCGCCAACATCGTAGGCGATGTGGCGATGTAAATCGCGTTCAACCAGCCCCAGCCCGTGCAGCGCCGCCGGGATGGCATTGGATGCATGATCGCAGATCAGCAGCACCGACGCCGATCCGGTCGGATTAACGATCGTTACCGGCGCCGGGTCGCCCGGTCCCAACAAGGGAAATTCCTGCTGCACGCTGTTATCCTGGTGGTCTGAATCAGTCATATGGTAGCCATATTAGCATGCTTCCCTATAACGTATTATTGATCCTTCACTCGGGACATTGCTGTCCGGCTTAATCGCGCAGGCGCCAGTGAAGTTTGCCTTGTAATATTTTCGTCATTACCGGGCTTGACCCGGTAACCCATCGAAGACGCAGGCGAATTGCGGGCCAACCTGGATTACCGGGTCAAGCCCGGTAATGACGAGG
>JAQBTY010000088.1 GCA_027624735.1 Pseudomonadota bacterium
CCCGAATGGCCCAGCATCTTTCCGCGCTTTCGCGATTCATTCTCCGCCCATGACGAAGCGGTCATTCGGGGCAAGGATGACGGCGATCAGCTCGATTACGAAGGCGAACTCGTGGTCGTGATCGGCAAGCAGGGCAGGCATGTGGCCGAGGCAGACGCCATGTCCCATGTCGGCGGCTACACCATCGCCAACGAGGGCAGCGTGCGCAACTGGATCGGACGCGGCACGCAGAACTGTCCGGTCAAGAACCAGTGGCGTTCCGGCTCCATGGGCCCCTGGATCGTAACGGCGGATGAAATCGCCGATCCCATGAATTTGCCGATCAAGACCCGGGTCAATGGCGAAGTGCGCCAGGATGGCGGCACCCAGATGATGATCTTCGATATCCCGTTCGTGATTTCCTATATATCGCGATTTTGCCAGCTCGAGCCCGGCGATCTGATTTGCACCGGCAGCCCGGGCGGATCGGCGATCGAGTTCGACCCGCCGCGCTACCTCAAGCCCGGCGATCTGCTGGAAGTGGAAATCGAGGGCATCGGCACGCTGCAAAACCCTATCGAAGCGGAGTAGCCGTATCCACTCGTTTATTGCAGAGTGGAAATTTTCGGTAGATAGGCGGCGCGCGCGAAGTTTCTGAACCGCCATGTCAACAGGATAGCGGCGCAGCTAAGACTGAATATAAAACCGAGCCAGAGTCCGGCCGCTTTCATGCCGGCGCCAAATGCCAGTCCGATACCGACGGCGAAACCGACGCCCCAGTAGCTTATGGCGGCGATGATCATGGGCGCCAGGGTGTCGTTCAGACCTCTCAGGGCGCCGGCCGCGACTACTTGCACGCCGTCCGCGGCCTGGAAAAACGCCGCGAAAAATAGAAACGAAACCGCGAGCGCCAGTACCGAAGCACTATCGGGATTGCTATGGTCAAGGAAGATTGACGCGAACTGTTCCGGAATGCTCAGGACAACGATCGTCATGATAGCCATGAAGCCCAGCGTCATCGCCAATGCTGTCCAACCGGCCCGATAGGCCGCAGCACTATTGCCGCGGCCGACGGCATGGCCAACACGGACTGTCGCGGCCTGCGCCAGGCCCATGGGTACCATGAAGGTTATATGCGGCATCTGCATGGCGATCATGTGTGCGGCGATAATGTCGGCGCCGAAATGGCCAACGAGGAATACGGCGCCGATGAAGAAACCCGACTCCATCAGGCCAATGCCGGCGATGGGTATCCCGATGCGAAAAATCTCACGGAACTGAGCCCAGTCCGACCGCCAGAAACGGCCGAGAATAGCGTATCTTGAGAAAGGCTGCTGAAGAATAGCGATGGCAAGCAAGGCAAAAAACAGGACGAAATTTATGATCGCGGTCGCCAACCCGGCGCCGACGAGTTCCAGCCGCGGAAAACCGAAGTTGCCGAAGATCAGGCCGTAATCAAGCAGGGCGTTGAGGGGCGCTCCCATCAACATCACCCAAAGCGCCGGTGACGGTCTGCCCAGCGCGGAGACGAAGTTGCGGAGGACGGCAAACGCGATCGCCGGCGGCAGGCTCCACATGAGCGTACTCATATAGGCGTTGGCGTGCGGCAGCGTCTCGACGGGCTGTCCCAGCAACGAAAGAATATCAGCGGTGAAGGTGAAGGCGACCAGGGCCGGGCCGGTTATGGCAAGGGTGATCCACCAGCCCTGACGGATGATCCGGCGGACCCGGCGGGGATTTCTTGCGCCATAGGCCTGCGATGCCAGCGACGCTGTTGCCATGACGACGCCAAAGCAAAAGATATAGGCCATGAAAAACAGCATCAGGCTGAGTGTCGCACCGGCCAGTGCGTCGGGCCCGAGCCGCCCGATCATTGCCGTATCGGTGGCGAGCATGGCGACCCAGGCGAGTTGCGTCAGCACCATCGGTGAGGCCAGTCGGGCCATGGCGCCAAATTCATGCCGCCAGGTTGGTGGCGTGTGGCGCTGCGCAATCAGTTCGATGTTGTCGACTTTCGATATAGCCATCGCTTTGCTCAATAACGAAACGGTAAAATCGGCCCATAAAAAAAGCGGACCCCAAGTCCGCCTCCGGCATGATGCCGATCTGTTTCGGCGGTCAGCTCAAGGGTGGGCTTGCTTTCATAACCACAACGCCAGATGCGAATTTGCGGGTCAGGCGCATGGCCGGACCCGCCGCGACGGCGCTGGTCTGAAAATATGTCGGTCGGGTCGTCAGCATGGCGGCGGGTTATAGACTTTCGGTCGGAGCGAGGGAAGCGAATTCGTGATTAAGAAAACGATAAGTACCCGGCTTCTTCAAACAGGTGGCTATACATCCTTATTTGTGCAGGGCAAGCACTTGGCCGGTGATCAGGTCAGAATCGCTACTTGCGAAAAAGACGAAGGCCGGTGTGATGGCTTCAGGGTCAACAACGCCGCCGCGGGTCAGCGATCCTGGCGGTTCATTGGATTGTTGCTGCCGGTACGCCACCAGCGCGTCGGTCATGCGGGTCTGCGCCACCGGCGAGATACAGTTGACCTGGATATTGTATGGCGAGAATTCATTGGCTGCATTTTTAGTAAAGGCGATGATGCCGCCCTTGGCGGCGGCGTAATCCGCAACGCCCGATGATCCGCGCGTCGCCGACGGCGCGGCGACATTGATAATTTTGCCGCCGCCCTGGTCTTTCATGACCGCCAGCACCGCCTGGGTACAGTTGAAGGTCCCCTTGAGATGAACCGCGATGGTTCTGTCCCACTGTTCCTCGCTGATGTCCTCCAACGGGGTCATCCGGATAATGCCGGCATTGTTCACCAGAATATCGAGATGGCCCCATTCTTCAGTAATGCGGGCGACGACCCGGTCGATCTCGGCCCGCTGCGACACATCGGCAAGGGCCGCGATCACGCGCCGCCCGAGGGCCGCAATTTCCTGTTCGACGCCGGCAAGCGCTTCGCGGTCCGTCATGCCGACGATCGCCACATCAGCGCCCTCGGCGGCAAAGGCCAGCGCTACCGCCCGCCCGATCCCCCGGCTGGCGCCAGTGATCATCGCAACTTTTCCGTCCAGCCTGCCCATTAGTTCTTGGCGCGCTTAACAGCTATAGGCACTTGCTGTGCCCGCAGGACGTACAGAGATCGCAGCCTTCCTGGCGGATCAGGGCGGCCTCGCCGCATTTGGGGCACTGGCTGGGGATGGTGCGGCGGGTTTGCCCATCGCCACCCATTGTCGGCCTGCCCTGGGTCGCTTCGAGCGCATAGGGGGCCACCGCTTCGCCCGGCCGGGGCAGGAACCCGATATCGATCAGATGGCGTTCGATCACGCCGCCGATGGCGGCCAGAAGAGACGGCACGTATTTGCCTTCGAACCACTGGCCGCCGCGCGGATCGAACACGGCTTTCAGTTCCTCGACCACGAAAGACACATCGCCGCCACGGCGGAACACGGCGCTGATCATGCGGGTCAGCGCCACGGTCCAGGCGTAATGTTCCATGTTCTTCGAATTGATGAACACCTCGAACGGGCGGCGGCGGCCATCCTGGACGATGTCGTTGATGGTGATGTAGATCGCGTGATCGGAATCCGGCCAGGTGATCTTATACGTCTGGCCCGGCAGTTCCCCGGGCCGGTTGAGCGGTTGCGTCATATAGACCACACCGCCTGAATCGTACCCGTCGGCGGGGCGTGGCTGTGGCGCTTCGAGCGGCAGTTCGGCCTGCGGATCGGCCGTCCCAGCCTCTGGCGCATGGGCTTCCAGCACGGCGCCGGTGACGTCATTGGGGCGGTAGGTCGTGCAGCCCTTGCAGCCGAGCGCGTATGCCTGCGCGTAGATGTCCTTGAACGCGTCGAAGGACAGGGCCTCGGGGCAGTTGATGGTCTTCGAGATGGAGCTGTCGATGTGCTTTTGCACAACAGCCTGCATCACCAGATGGTCGCGCGGGGTGAGTGACTGCGCGTCGACGAAATAATCCGGCAGGACCGCGTCTTCGCCAAATGTCCGGCGATACAGACGCCACGCGTAGTCCGAAATTTCTTCGGCCGCGCGCGTGCCATCGGGCATGAGCACGTTACGCGTATAGCTATAGGCGAAAACCGGTTCGATGCCGGAAGTGACGTTGTCGGCAAACAGCGAAATGGTGCCGGTCGGCGCGATCGAGGTCAGTAAGGCATTGCGGATTCCCTTGCTTGCGATGGCGGCCTGCACGTCCTCATCCAGGGTCTTTATGTGCTCCCCGGCAAGATAGGGCGCCGCCTCGTAAAGCGGGAAGACGCCTTTTTCCACGGCAAGGTCGGTGGAGGCGAGATAGGCGTGGCGTTCGATCGCCGCGGTCCATTGTTCGGCCAGGGAGACGGCGCGGTCTGAGCCATAGCGCGCGCGGCACATGATCAGCGCATCGGCCAGGCCGGTTACCCCGAGCCCGACGCGGCGCTTTGCCTTGGCCTCGGCTTCCTGTGCCTCCAGCGGAAAGCGCGACACGTCGATCACGTTATCCATCATGCGCACCGCAACCGGCACCAGATCCGCCAGCGCGTCCAAATCAAGATGGGCGGCTTCGGTGAACGGGTCGCGCACCAGGGCCACCAGATTGATCGACCCCAGCAGGCAGGCGCCATAGGGGGGCAAGGGCTGTTCACCGCAAGGATTGGTGGCGGCGATGGTTTCAACATAGGAGAGGTTGTTCTGCCGGTTGATGCGGTCGATGAAAATCACGCCCGGTTCGGCATAGGCGTAGGTCGACCGCATGATTCTATCCCACAGATCGCGCGCCTGGACCGTGCGGTAGGCCTGACCGCCGAATACCAGTTCCCACGGCCGGTTTTCCTGTACCGCCTGCATGAACGCGTCGGTGATCAGCACCGACAAATTGAACATGCGCAACCGGCCGGCTTCCTGTTTGGCGTCGATAAAGGCTTCGATGTCCGGATGATCGCAGCGCAGGGTCGCCATCATGGCGCCGCGCCGCGACCCCGCGCTCATGATGGTGCGGCACATGGAATCCCATACATCCATGAAGCTCAGCGGGCCCGACGCGTCCGCGCCGACGCCGCGCACCAGCGCACCCTTGGGCCGCAAGGTCGAGAAATCATACCCGATGCCGCCACCCTGCTGCATGGTCAGCGCCGCTTCTTTCAGATGTTCGAAGATGCCGGTCATGTCGTCGGGCACCGTGCCCATGACGAAACAGTTGAACAGCGTCACATTCCGGCCGGTACCGGCGCCCGCGACGATGCGGCCGGCCGGCAGGAACTTGAAATCCTCCAGCGCTTCATAAAACCGGGTTTCCCAAGCCGATCGATCACTTTCCGGTTCGGCCAGCGCGCGGGCAATTCGCCGCCAGCTATCCTCGATCGTCTTGTCAACGATCTCACCACCCGGCTTCTTGTACCGGTATTTCATATCCCAGATTTGCTGGGAGATTGCGGCGACTGCGGTCATCCGGCACTCTACCTCGAAAAGGTTCGGCAACAGAAAATATATGCCAAATGGTAGTCGGTATGGGCGTCTCAATCAATGTTCTTGTTATGTTCGATTTTTTCTTATGGCTTCCGACATACTCTGGTTTCCCCTATTTTCCATAGGCTAAACTCAAGCTTACTAATTTAAATAAAACAGAAAAATGATTTATCCACAGCCTGTGGATAAAAATTTATTCCGGCTGGGGTTTGGTCGTATTGGACGGTATGTCGGCCAGGTTTCCGACCAGTTTCGCCTGTGCGTCTTCTATTTCAGCCTCGAGCCGCGCCATAAAGGCTTTTCGGTCAAGCCCGGGCGGAATGGCCGGCAGAAACCGAAGCACGATTGTGCCTGGCTTGCGGATATAGCTGCGTCGGCGCCAGTATAGCCCGGAATTGAGCGCAACCGGAACGACGGGAACACCCAGTTCCCGATACAGCGCGGCGACGCCGCTCTGATACTTGACATGTTCGCCGGGCGCGGTTCGGGTGCCTTCGGGAAAGACGACGATTGGCCGGCCCGCGTCAATCGCCTCGCGGGCGTCCTGGACCATGGCGCGCAACGCCTTGGCGCCGCCGCTTCGATCAATGCTGATGGATCCGTATTTTTTTAAGTACCAGCCATAGAACGGGACCGAAAGCAGCTCTTTTTTCAGAACCACGATCGGGTTTTTAAGGACGTGCGGGTAGATCATCGTGTCCCAGGCTGACTGGTGTTTGGACGCGTAGATGACCGGGCTCGCCGCGATATTTTCAGTGCCTTCGAGACGATAGCCGAGTCCGGTGATCCGTCGCAGAATTCCAAAGCTCACGGCGCTCCAGAAAGGCGAGATGGCCCAGACAACCGGTTTCGGCAGAAACAGCGCGGGCAGACCAGTGATCGCGACAAACGTCGTCCAAAGGTGGAACAGCGCTTGATAAATCAACGACCGCACAGCGATCATGGGACTGGTTCTTTCTCAATTGCCGCGCGTCCACGGCGACCGGCCCAAGCTATCACATATTTATTGAATTCGCTTGCAAGCAGGGTCGCGGTGCCCGGCCAAAGCCACCATCGGCTGCGTTTGAACCGAGGTGGATAAACCGGGTGAGGAATGATGCGAATTGCCGGCATGGCGTGCCGGAATTCAATAAGACTTCGCGGCATGTGATAGCTGGCGGTTACCAGACGGATCGATTTGAAGCCCCTTTTGCCTACCCAGCCGGCGGTTTCTATCGCGTTTCCGGCCGTATCGTCTGCCCGATATCCGATCGAAATGCAACATTCCAGCTCCTTTGGCGCGCGTTGGGCGACACGCAGTAAAGTAGCCACGTCCACGCCGCGTGCGACACCCGAAACGAAAAGATGGGTGGCAAAGTTCTTCTCCAGAAGCCGCAGCCCCGTATCCAGACGACCGGTGCCACCGGTCAGCACAACGATAGCGTCGGTTCTGGTGGCGGGCGCTTCGCCGCCATTGGGGACCTGTGTCGAGAACCAGAGAAGGCCGGAAAACCAGATGACGCAGACTACGGCCATGACGTAGAGTCCGAGCCGCAACCACTTCATCGTGCCCCTTCTGGAGCGGCGCCTGCTACCAAAATTCACGGCATTCGTCCTATGGCCCGCAGAACCGTGATCCGCGCGGTTATCAGGCAAATCACCACCGTTGCTACGCCGACGCTGAGCAGGGTTGTCCATTGCAGGGGCGCCATGGTGATCGGTGGCAGCAGGCAAGCTTCGATCTTGCCGGCGATAGAGCCCAAGACCAGCAATGTCGCCATCGCGATGCCGACCCCCGTCGCCCCGCCCTTGAGCCCCAACCAGAGCGCATTCATCTGAAACTGGCGTGCGACATAGTCGTCTTGCGCACCCATCAAATGTAAAAGCTCTATGACGTCATGATGGATGGCGAGGCCGGTTCTCGTCGCGAAGACAATTGTAGCTATGGCCGCAAGACTTATGAGGCCCAAAACAGCAAAGGCGATAATCTCAATGGCGCGCGCGAGAGAGAGTAGCCGGTCCAGCCACCGGCCATGATCGTCAAGTGTGGCGCCGGGGATCTCCGCCGCGATCCGTGCGCCCAATTCAGTGGTGTCCGGCGCCGCGCGGTTTGTCGACGGCGCCAAGGTAATGTCGATCAGGCGCGGTATCGGCAGTTTCAGGGAATCGGACAGCGCAGCGGTTCCGATCCAGGGCTCGAGCAGCGCGGCAACTTTATCGGCGGGGATGGGTGCCGCGGAAAGGACCTGCGGCGATGCCCGCAATAGCTCAAGCGCCTTTTCGACGTTGCGCTGCATGGATTGCGGACCGGCGCTGCCAATCGGGACAATTTGAACAGTCATCGAACCGGTGAGACCTCTGCGCCACTGTTCACCCGCCGCCGACAGAACCATCACCGCCGCGAGCGCCAGCGTGGCAAGCCATACCATGAAAGCGATCAACCATGGCAGGAACCGGCTGGAAGCATCACGCGATAACGGCAGAACCGGCGCAGTCCTGATCACGTGGCGCCGCCCATGGAACCGGAACTGGCGGCTGCCTCCCGCGCCGGGGATATGTTTTCGTCGGGCGCCTGTCTTTGGGTGCGTGGCCCCTGTCGGTCGATGGCCGGTATGGCTATCAGCTCGCCGTTTTCCAGGTGCAGACGCGGGTACGAAAAGGCCGATACCAGTGCCTGATTGTGAGTTGCGACTATGATCGTCGTGCCGATCTTGTTGAGTTCGTCCAGCAGATGCATCAGCCGCGCGGCGATTTTGTCGTCGACATTGCCGGTCGGTTCGTCGGCCAGCAAAAGCTGAGGTCGGGCGATAACGGCCCGGGCGATGGCGACGCGCTGCTTCTGCCCGCCTGACAGGACCGAAGGCCGCGAATGGATGTGATCTTCAAGACCGACCCACCGAAGAAGCTCGGGAACATGATCCTTGATCTGTTGCTCACTTGCGCCCGCCACGCGCAAGGGCAGCGCGACGTTTTCCATGGCCGACAGGTGATCGACCAGCCGAAAATCCTGAAAGATGACACCGATTCGCCGGCGCAGCGCCGGCAGCGCCCGACGTGGCGTTGTCGCTATATCATGACCGAACAGCGTGATCAGGCCGCGCGACGGCCGCCGGCCCAGAAACATCAGCCGCAACAGCGACGACTTTCCGGCGCCGCTTTCACCGGTCAGCAAATGAAACGACCCGGCTTCCAGGCGAAGCGATACATCGTGGAGGACTTCGTGCCCCATCTCGTAGCGCATGCCGACATTCTGGAACCGGACGACATCACCGCCTTCCTGCACGGCTTTTCCTCACGTTGTTCTGCATCGAAGCAGCATTGCACATGGCCGCGCATTCCGTCCACTATACCCGTGGTTCAAAAGCCGCGTCTTGCCTTGTCCTAGTGTAACTTTTATACAACGACAACAAACAGGGCTATTAAAACAACACTTACAGTGATTTAGACTTTATGATTCTCACCTGCCCCGAATGTTCGACCCGCTATGTGGTGGACCCGGCGGCTATTGGCGCATCCGGCCGAACCGTGAAGTGCAGCCGTTGCGGACACAGTTGGGCGGAACCGCCGCCCGCGGATCTGCCGCGCCCGGATCCGCCGCGCCCGCGCCCGTTGAGCGCCGAACGGTCTGTCCCCCGCAGGCGCCCGAGGGGCACGAATTTACCTGCCTTACCCAGCGATCCGCCTAGCCGTGCGCCCACCATATTGTGGGTCCTCGTCATAGTGGTGTTTTTGAGCAGCATGGGGGCCGCCGTTTGGTATCGAGATTGGATTATGACCCAGCGGCCCGTCTTGGAGGCGGTTTTCACCCTTGTGGGGCTTGGTCCGGAGGCGGCGGGCGCCGGGCTCCAGCTCCAGGTATCAAAACCGGACTATACGACACGAAACGGAAAGCGGGTGGTGACGATCAAGGGTTTTGTCGTGAATATTTCCGAACAGGCGCGCGTGGTGCCGGAAATGATCGTGAAGGTATACGACAAGGACAAGAAGGTCATATACGAGAATCGGTTCGCGCCATCCTCGCCGAAATTGCTGGTCAGGGAACGAATATCGTTTGCCACCGACTTGATCGATCCGCCGGCGGCGGCAACCGGGATCGAGGTGACATTCAACCCGGCAAGACCAGGTAAACCTGCGGCGGGCCATCCGTGACTTTGACGGAACCCGACCCTTCGATTGAAATTTTGTTCAGTGCGGAGCGGATAGCCGCGCGAGTCGAGGAACTGGCGGAAGAAATAGTCTCTGGGACCGCCGATTTCAGTGGCGAATTACTGATCGTGGTAATTCTGAAGGGAAGTTTTGTCTTTGCCGCGGATTTGATCCGGGCTCTCGATCGCGCGGGGGCCTCGCCTCGGGTCGATTTCATCACCCTGTCAAGCTATGGCGCCGGCACGGCGAGTTCCGGAACGGTGACCCTGACACATGATCTCGCCGAAGACGTCGGGGGGCGATCGGTTTTGATTGTCGATGACGTGCTTGAATCAGGGCGCACTCTGGCTTCTGCCTGCGAAACCTTGTGAAGCCGCGGTGCGGCGGACGTCCGGACGTGCCTCCTCCTGGACAAGCCGGAGAAACGCACTGTGCCCATCGAGGCTGATTACGTGGGGTTCACCATTGGCGATCAATTCGTCGTCGGATACGGACTGGATATGGCCCACCGTTATCGCGGCCTGCCCTATATTGGGGTCGTGCGCGCCATTTAACCGGTTTTGCGCCGTCAACGAGTCGGGGCGAGTGAGTGGAAAGGCTCTAAACGAATTCTAAACTTTCCCTGCCTATATGCGTAGGGAGTTGATTAGGCGCCACCATGGGGAGGTTAGGGCCTTGGCCACTATCCTAATTGCCGAAGATGACAGGGCGGTGCGTGAATTCGTAAGCAGGGCCCTGCGTCAGGACGGCCACGACATTACCGCGGTCGGCGATGGTCAGCAGGCACTCAGTGCGCTTAAGAAGGGCCGGTTTGACATGTTGCTGGCCGATATTGTCATGCCCCAGCTGGATGGTATTGCACTCGCCCTCAAGGCGGCCAAGGACTACCCGGACCTGCCGGTGCTGCTGATGACGGGATATGCTGCTGAGCGGCAACGCGCTCACAATCTGGACGCGTTGATCCGGGATGTTATCGCCAAGCCATTTACCCTGCAGGAAATTCGAGAGGCCGTGCGAAAAATGCTGGCCACACCGGCACCCTTGTCAGGGGACGGTACCGTTCACTGACCCGCGTATGTCGATGACGATCCCGCCGCTCTTCAGAATCTCTGAAGCAGGCGGTTTATGTAATCCAGTTCCAGCGGCTGTCGGTTGATCTGGCCGGAACGCCGGCGCAGTTCATCGAGAATTTCCCGGGCACGCTGTACCGAACTCGCGTCGGGAATCTTGATGCCGTTGCTGTCGATGTCGTCACCCATGGCTTCACGGCCCAGAGGGTCGCGCCTGGGTTGATTCGGTTGGCCCTGCTGGTTCGGGCGATTGCCCGACTGGCGCGCGAATCGCTCCATCATCTGCTGTAGCAGACCGCGACCGGCGCGTCTCAACTGGTCAAGCGCGTTTCCTTGCGCGCCGACCGCGTCTCCTGGTCTATTTCCTTCCAAAGAACGGATGGCCCGCTCCATGGCTTCATTTGCCTGGCCCAGCGCCTGGCCGGGGCCTTCGCCGGGTTTTCCGCCTTTCATCATGCCTTGCAGCTGTTGCAGCAGGCGCTGCAGAGCGCGTTGGTCCGCGGCGCCCGGCATCTGGCCCTGCTGGTTCCCCGGGCGGCCGGACCGGAAGGTCTGCTCCATTAGCTGTTGTTGCCGCTGGATCAGCTCTTGCAGTTGGCGAAGCGCGCTATTGCCCTGGTTGCCGGGACCGCCTCTGCGCATGACCTGCATTGACCGCATGCCCGACAGCATGCGTTGCAGACGCGCCAGCATCTCACGTGCTGCCTGGCGGGCGCCGGACTGCATCAGTTGGCGGATCTGATCCAGCATGCGCTGGATATCGCTGCCCTGTATCAGGCGCATGGTCTTCGGGTCGAATTCCATAACCTGCTGCTGGGCATTCGGATTGCGCTGCATCTGTTCCTGCAGCGCCGCCATGTAGCGGGCGATCGCCTGCTGCAATTCGCGCATCAACTGTTCCAGCTTGGCGTCGCTTGCACCCTCCGCCAGCGCCTTCATCAGGGCCTGCTGGATGCGGCGCAACTCCCGTTCGGCGATCGATAGCTTGCCGTCCTCGAGCCGCAACGCCGTATCCCAGAGCAGGTTCAGGATCGGTTCTATCACCGCATCGCTGCTGTCATAGGCAAGACGTGAACGGGCGGTAACGAGGGCAAGATACACCACCGCATCATGGCTGAACGCACCCGGTTCGGAGGCTATTTCCGACAGACCGTGCAGGACGGTTCTGCGTTGTTCCGGCTGATTGGCCAGGCGTTTCCGCTGCTCGATAATGGCGCGGGCAACAGGGTGACTAAAAATCCTTTCGGGCAGAACCAGGCGAACCGGTTCGCTCTTGCCGGTTTGCTCCAGCGCGTCCGCCGCGACCAGTTCGATGATGACTGACTGGCCGGCCCATTTATGCGGGGCCAGGTCGATGAAGCTGGTTTCATTGACCATACGCGCCGCGCGGCCCGGCAGTGGCAGTTCGATTAGATGGACTTCCTTGCCGGTGACAGTGCCCCGTTCATAAGTCCGTCGAATTTCCGCGCGTGCTTTCGTAACGCCGTAATCGTCCGAAGCCGTGTAGGAGAGCCGAAGCGTTGCCTGCGGCGTGGCGCCCGGCGGGTTGGCGAACGCTATCGCCGGCTTTTGATCGTCCAGCAGCGTAACCTGCCAGGTGCCCAAGGTGCGGTCGCCCGCCACCACCGAAAGACGTCCGTTCGTCGTGATCTTTTTGACGATCTTGCTGTAGGCGGGATCGACAGAGTCAAACGGTGTCTGGTCTTTGTCCAAAATTAGACGGGGCTGGCTGCCCGATCCCTGAATCTGGGCGGTCAGGATGCTGCCGGCCGGTATTGCCAGAGTGGGGATGGAGGCAATTTGGGCGTCCGCGGGATTAGCCTTGGATTCTCCCGTAGCCTTGTCACCCGTTTGATTTTCAAGGGCTGGTGTCTTGGTGCTATTCCCGGTAGGGGCCTGTTTCGCGATGCGGAGCGGGAACAACGGCGGCAGCCCGGTATAGTCTGGCGGCGTGATCCACAAATCCAGGACCAGGGCCGGCGCGGTGCTCTGTTGCTGCAGCGTCGGGCTGACCGCACGGGCAAGCCGTTGGACAGGGTCGGACCATCCCGCGACCGCGGCGAAAACCAGCAGCAGGATAAGCACGGTTCGCAACGCGCGCGGGTCGCGCCGTGCAAGCCCAGGCGATGGGGCGCCTACACGTAAATGCCGCACGGTTTCCGCCATGCGGCGCTGATGTTCCCGCCAAAGTTCCGTTGCCGCCACATTGTTGGCGCCGCCGGCCAAGGAGTCATCGACCGCGGTAAGCGGGCGGTGATCGAGGCCGCTGGCGCGCTCAAGACGCCGCTTGCCCTCGTCCGGTCCGGGCAGGGAAAGGCTGCGCAACCCCCGAATGAGGGCGCCGCTGAATAAGAAAACAAACGCCACAAGCAGGAGCGCGTGAACCCAGCCGGGCAGCGCCGGCAGAATGTCGAGCAGGGCCATTGACAAAAACAGACCGGCTACGGCGACTGCTGGCCAGAGCGCGGGCCACAAAGCTTCCCAGCCAAGAACCATCCGGGCAAGGATTACCTTACCCCGGATACCCGGCGGTTGTCGGTTAGATGACTGGTCATCAGGTCGCGCCATGGCGTCCTAGCCTCACATATGCGTCCGTGCCTCACATAACAATATGGCGCTTCGGCAGGACGAATAACAGAGCTAGTGTTCCGCCCGAAACGAATGATTCCCATAAGGCGGATTTGATGCGAATCTGTGGGTATGGGCA
>JAQBTY010000089.1 GCA_027624735.1 Pseudomonadota bacterium
AACCATGGTTCCCCGGGCGGCTCCCTGTTGGGGGCCGTCCGGCTGGATCGGGGAACCACAGGGTCCCGGATGGATATCGACGGGAGCAATCACAAACAGTGGGGGCGGGATTTAATCCCGCCTCTCGTTCAGCCACCCGGGTGCTTCCGCGGTGGATCGTAGAATAGAATAGAAAAGAGGAGCGGTTAGCATGCGAGGGTTTTATTTCAGGAATTGCGCGAGATATTGCGCACCCCTTTTTCTGGCAGCCCTGATCGCCGGCGCTAGCGCGCCGGTACTCGCGCATGAAGGACATAATCACGCCGCCAAAGCCCGGGACGCGGTGGCCGCGAAGAAGCCGCTCAAGCCAGCGCATAAAAAATCCCGTACACGCTGGGGGGCCGATTATTTTCCAAATGTCCCGCTTATCAACCAGGACGGCAAGACCGTGCGTTTCTTCGACGACCTTCTCAAGGACAAGGTCGTCATGATCAATTTTATCTACACCAATTGTCCCGATGTGTGTTCGGTAGAGACTGCCCGTCTTTTGAATGTGCAGAACATCCTGGGCGACCGGGTCGGTAAAGACATTTTCATGTACTCGATCACCATCGATCCGGATCACGACACGCCCGAGGTTCTAAAAAAATACAAGGAGAAGTACGACGTGGGGCCGGGATGGAATTTTTTCACCGGTAAGGAAGACGACATCCTGCTGCTGCGCGAGAAGCTGGGTCTTTATGCCGAAGGGCTCGACGCGAAAGGTCCGAGCACCGATCACAACGTTAGCCTGGTCATCGGCAATCAACGCACCGGAAAGTGGATGAAGCGGTCGCCCTTCGACGATCCGAATTTCCTGGCGACACAGGTCGGCAGTTGGCTGACCAACTGGCGACGGCCGGAAGACGCCAATAGCAACACCTATGCGAACGCGCCCAAGCTGCGGAACACAACGATGGGGGAAAACGTTTTCCGCACCCGTTGCTCCTCCTGCCATTCGATCGGTGTCCGGAATTTCAAAAGCGATGGCAAGAGGCGGTTGGGGCCAGATTTGCACGGCGTGGTCGCCAAACGGGAGCGTGCCTGGCTTCACCGTTGGATCGCGGAACCCAACAAGATGCTGGCCGAAAAAGATCCTCTCGCGATGGAGATTTTCGAGCAGTACAACAAGATGCCCATGCCGAACTTGCGCCTGAGCAAGACGGAAGTGGATGCGGTAATCGAATACATGATCGAAGAGGATCGGCTGGCAAATGAGCAACAGAAGGCGACGCTCCGGATAAAGGACGTAAAACCCCCTGTTCCTAAACCGATAGACGGAAGGTTCGAACTTGTCGATTCCGCCGGGCGTACGGTGACGGACGCAAGCTTCAGGGGAAAATGGATGCTGGTGTTTTTCGGTTACACGTTCTGTCCCGAAGTCTGCCCGACGACGCTCAACAATATCGCGGAAACGATGAACCTCCTCGGCCCGGAAGCCCGTGACGTGCGGCCGATCTTCATTTTGGTCGATCCAAAGCGCGATCTGCCAAGCAACCTGGCTGATTATACCGCTGCCTTCGATCAGCGAATTGTGGGGCTTACCGGATCACCCAGCCAGGTCGCCGCCGCCGCGAAGTCTTATAATGTCTTTTACCAGAAAATCGGGAAGACAGAGGATTATACGATGGACCATTCCGCGAAGGTCTATCTGATTGGACCGGATGGTCGGTACGTTGCGCAGTTCAGTCACAAGGCGGGATCCGAACAGATGGCTGCCAGGTTGAAGAATATCCTGGCTGACTCTGGTCGTGCTTCCCGGAACTCGCGCGCTGCTAAGGCACAATAGTCCAGCCAACCAGGGAGACGCCCGAAAGAGGTAGATCGATATCTACCTGTCGAGTTCGGCGCGCACGGTCTCGAACACTTGGTGAAACATGTCTTCGGTGAGGCGGCGGGTATTGGTGTTATAGCGCGAGCAATGGTAGCTGTCGGCGAGCAACAGGCCGCCGGGCAGCCTGTGCAGCGCGCCATGGCCGAACTTCCATGCCGATTTCCGCTGACCCAATGCGGCCAGAACGGTTCCATGTGAAATGCCGCCCAGTGCAAGGATACATTCCAGATTTGTCATCGCCGCGATTTCGTGCTCGAGGAAGGGCCGGCAGGCGTTGATTTCAGGCCCGGTGGGCTTGTTTTGCGGCGGTACGCACCGCACGCCGTTGGTCACCCTGCAATCGAGGAGGGACAGACCGTCGTCGGGTCTCTGATCATACTGGCCGGTGGCGAAGCCGAACTTGCCAAGGGTGGCGTATAACAGATCGCCGGCATAATCGCCGGTAAACGGGCGGCCAGTCTGATTGGCGCCTTTCAATCCGGGCGCCAGTCCGACAATCAGTAGCCGGGCGTCGATCGGTCCGAAGGCAGGGACGGGTGCGTTGTGAAAATCCGGGTACGCCGAGCGGTTATCGAGGCGAAACTTCGCCAGCCTGGGACAAAGGCCGCAGTCCCGCGACGGCGCGGTTACGTTTTCCATAATCCGGATTTTGTGTCAGCCGGCTCAGGCGGATTCCAGATATCCGCCGTTCGGCGCGCCAAAATGATGCTCCAGCTCCTCCTGGCCCACGTCTTCATCTGCATCGCCATGGTCATGGTCATGACGCGGATGCCGGGCAATCTGGGGCGCCAGATCGCTTAACTCGATGAAGGTATCGGCCTGACGGCGCAGCTCATCGGCGACCATCGGCGGCGAGGAACGGAACGTGCTGACGACAGTCACCCTGACGCCGCGACGCTGCACTGCATCGACCAGCCGGCGAAAATCGCCATCGCCGGAAAATAAGATAACGTGATCGAGGTGTTCCGCCATTTCAAGGACGTCGATGGCGAGTTCCATATCCATGTTGCCCTTGATTTTCCGGCGTCCCATGGAATCGGTGAATTTCTTGGTCGGCTTGGTGACCATGGTGTAGCCATTATAATCCAGCCAGTCGACCAGCGGCCGGATCGGCAGGTATTCCTGATCTTCCATCAGCGCCGTATAGTAATAGGCGCGCACCAACTGGCCCTTGGACGAAAAAAGCTCCAGCAGATTCTTGTAATCGATATCGAAACCAAGTGCCCGGGCGGCGGCATAAAGGTTGGAGCCGTCTATGAACAGTCCGATTTTTTCCTGCGGATAGATTGTCATTAAACAAACCTTCGAGTTTGAAATTTCATCCCTGTTTTGCGACTTATTCGTGTTATTATAAGCGTGAGCGCGCGTTTTTTTTTACCAAGCGGCATGCTCGTTGCGGAGCGGACCGTTTGGGTATTCTATTATGAATTATTACCCTCGCGCCAGTATAACAATAGGACTGTCGGCAATTTTCAAAAAACTGTCATAAATTCCAATGATTTTCATAGGCTTGGGCGCAAACCTCGATAGTCGGGACCATGGCCCGCCGATGGCGACCTTAACCGCGGCGCTGGCCGCGCTTGGTACCAATAATTGCAAAGTTTTGCGCCGCTCGTCCTGGTATCGCAGTGCGCCCGTACCGGCATCGTCGCAGCCGTGGTTTATCAATTGTGTGGCGGAGCTGCAAAGCGATTTGGCGCCCGACGCCTTGCTGGCGTATTTGCACGCGACCGAAGACCGGTTTGGACGCGTTCGATCAACGCCGAACGCACCGCGTATGATCGATCTGGACCTTCTGGTCTATGACGGTCGGGTTCTTGAAACCGGTTCCGGCCCCATCGTTCCACACCCGCGGATGCAGGAGCGTGCCTTCGTGCTTCTGCCCCTTCGGGAGCTTTCGCCTGACTGGGTGGATCCGCGCAACGGCCGCACGGTGCAGGAGCTGATTGACGATTTGCCCGCCGATCAGGACTGCCGGCCAGCGGATGACGACTAGTGCCTTACAATACCTTGCCTTTACGGAGGCTTGCCCATATATTGCGCGACCATCCCTTTTTGCCCTTTTTTAAGGAGTGTGACGCATGGCCCGCGTTACTGTCGAAGACTGCGTAGATAAAGTGCCTAACCGTTTCCGTCTGGTGATGCTGGCGGCGCAACGCGCCCGGGAGCTCTCGGTCGGCGCGGCGATCACGATTGATCGCGATAACGACAAAAATCCTGTTGTCGCGCTTCGGGAAATTGCCGATGAGACCGTCCTCGTCACGGATCTTGAGGAAGATTTGATCCAGGGGCTGCAGCGGCACGCCGACACCGACGATCCCGAAGAGGAAGCCGCCGCCCTGTTTGTTGCGGAAGAAGAGATGGCCGCGGTTGCCGATGCGGATGCGTTTGGCGCCGCGCTTGAAGCGGCGGCGTTTCCCGAAGAGGAAGCCGATGACGAGGATGAAGAGCTGCTCGAAACGGCGTTGGAAGACGATCTAGCGTCGGAAGATAAGGACGATGCCGACGGCGATAAAGCCGCCCTCTGATGTCCGCTCGCCGTGCGCTGGTGCTCCGGATTGGCTGAGGGACCTGATTATTGGCTAATCGTCTACACGATATGTGTGTAGAATGCCGTCTGAAAGGTCACCTGCATAGAGCGCCATGATCCGCCAATTCGAACTTGTTGACCGCGTCAAGGTTTATGACGCCGACGCCAACGAGGATGTGCTCAACCGCGCCTATGTGTTCTCCATGAAGGCGCACGGGTCGCAGTTACGGGCGTCGGGTGATCCTTATTTTTCGCACCCCCTCGAGGTGGCCGGCATTCTGACCGAGCTGAAGCTCGATACCGATACCATCGTTACCGGTCTTCTGCATGATACAGTGGAAGATACGGTCGCAACCATCGAAGAAATCAGCGAAGTTTTTGGGCCCTCCATCGCGCATCTGGTCGACGGGGTCACGAAATTATCGAAGCTAGAGCTTCAGTCGGACGATAAGCGTCAGGTTGAAAATTTTCGAAAGCTGCTGCTGGCGACGTCGCGTGACATACGGGTCCTGCTGGTCAAGCTGGCCGACCGCCTGCACAATATGCGGACGCTCAAGCATATCAAGAATGCGGATAAACGGGAGCGAATTGCCCGTGAAACGATGGAAATCTATGTGCCGCTCGCCGAACGGATCGGCATGCAGCGCATGAAAGACGAACTCGAGGACCTCTGCTTCGCGGAATTGAACCCCGATGCCCGCGCGACGATCGTCGCCCGGCTGGAGTTTCTCCGCACAGAAGCGGCGGATGAGGATCTTCTCGCCGAAATTACCGCTGAGCTGACCAAGCTGCTGAACGACGCCGGGATCAAGGCGAGCATCAAGGGGCGCGAAAAACGCCCCTATTCGATCTGGCGCAAAATGCAGCGCCAGAACGTTGAATTCGCTCAGCTTTCGGACATCATGGCGTTTCGCATCGTCGTTGATTCCGATGATGATTGTTACCGGTCGCTTGGACTTATTCATACCCGCTATCGCTGCGTTCCCGGCCGTTTCAAGGATTACATTTCGACCCCGAAGCGAAACGGCTACCGCTCGATCCATACCGGTATTCTCGGCCCGAAAAAGCGTCGGATCGAAATTCAGATCCGGGGGCGTAAAATGCATGAAATAGCCGAATTCGGTGTGGCTGCCCACTGGCAGTACAAACAGGACGAGGAGGCAGCGGAAACACGGGAATATCAATGGGTCCGCGAATTGCTGGATATCATCGAGCATGCCTCGGACCCGGACGAATTTCTCGAACATACCAGGCTTGATCTCTTTCAGGATCAGGTCTTCTGTTTTACGCCGCAAGGCGAACTGATCGCGCTGCCGCGTGGGGCGACACCGGTTGATTTTGCCTACGAAGTTCATTCCGAAGTCGGCGATTCCTGTGTCGGCGCGAAAATAAACGGCCGGCTGCTGCCGCTTCGAACGCAGCTGCACAATGGCGATCAGATCGAAATCGTTACTTCCAGCCCCGGTACGCCGTCACCGGACTGGGAAAATTTCGTTGTAACCGGCAAGGCGCGATCGCGCATCCGGCGCTTCGTGCGATCGAAGCAACGCACCGAATACGGCCGTCTCGGTGAAGCCATTCTGCAAAAATCTTTCCGCGAAAAGGGCTTCGAATTCACCGACACCGTGCTTGAAGCGGTATTCCGGCATTTCAGCGTCGGGTCTCTGGATGAGCTATATGTCGCCGTGGGCGACGGCAATCTGACGGGGCCTGAGATTGTCGCGGCGGTGCTGGACAAGGACGTCCTCAAAAAGCGCCGGGGAAGAAAAAAAAAGCAACCGGCTTCCGGAAATGGCGCCGTAACCGACGCTATCCCCATTCGCGGTTTGATCCCCGGTATGGCTGTTCAGTTCGCCAATTGTTGCCACCCGCTCCCCGGTGACCGGATTATCGGCATTCAGACGCGCGGCAAAGGCGTATCGGTTCATACAATCGACTGTGAATCGCTGGAGAGTTTTCAGGAAACGCCCGAACGCTGGGTTGATCTCGCCTGGGATCTGGGATCGACGCCGGAAACGTCCCATATTGGCAGGCTGACGGTGATCGTCGCCAATAAGCGTGGTACGCTTGCCCATCTCGCGTCGGTGGTCGCGGATAATTTGGGCAATATCAACAATTTGAAGATCACCGATCGAAGCAAGGATTTTTTTGAGTTTTCGCTGGATATAGAGGTCGAGGATTCAAAGCATCTGAATGAAATAATCGGAGCGTTGCGCGCCGTATCGTCCGTCACGTCGGTTGACCGGGCGCTCCACTAAAACAGGGCCTAACAATACGGGAGGAGAACAACATGGCAGTAATCGATTCGGATGCCCACGTACTGGAGACACCGGAGTCGTGGCGTTTCATGGAAGGCGAGGACCGGAAATTCGTTCCCGGTATTTTTACCCAGACCTTTGGGCACACGCTCAAGGCCAATGATTTGAAGGCCACCCAGTCCAACTACTGGATGGTCGGCAACCGGACCTTCAGCAAGGACCGCAATGTCGGCACCGAAATGTCGCGGGCGATCCGCGAGATGGAGGACATTCCCGGGCGGCTGGCGCATATGGATGAACTCGGGATCGACATTCAAATCCTGTATCCGACGATCTATTTGCGGCCGGTCTCCGACGACATTCCGACCGAGCTCGCGCTGGCCAAGGGCTATAACCGCTGGCTCGCCGATATCTGGAAACAGGCCGATAACCGCCTGCGTTGGGTCGCGCTGCCGCCGCTGCGCTCGCCGATCGAAACCATCCGTGACGAAATGCTGTTCGCCCGGGAGAATGGGGCCTGCGGCATCTTCCTGCGGGGTCTCGAATATGATCGCGGCATCGGCGACCCGATCATGTTTCCGCTCTATGAACTGGCCAGCGAGCTCGGTATGCCGGTCTGCATCCATTCCGGCAACGGCAGCGTCGTTCACCATGATTTTTTCGAGGCCGACACGACATTCACCAAATTCAAGCTCGCCGTCGTCGGCGCCTTTCACACCCTGATCGAGAAGAAAATTCCCGAGCGTTACCCCGATATCAACTGGGCCTTTGTCGAGGTCAGCGCGCAGTGGATCCCCTACGTTTTGTGCGATCTCGAGGACCGATACAAGCGCAAGGGCTGGGACTGGTATGAAAGCCCCCTTAAGGAAAACAACATGTTCGTCGCCTGTGAAAACACCGACGATCTTGAATACGTCCTGAAAGCGGCGGGCGAGGACAATATCGTGATCGGCACTGACTACGGCCATCATGACCCGTCGAGCGAAGTCAACGCCATTCATCTGCTCAAGGACGACAACCGGGTGTCGCAAGAAATCACAACAAAGATCCTCGAGACCAACCCGGCAAAACTCTATCGGCTGAATTAGGATAGATACGCGTATGGCTGGTCGATTTCTCAGATTGGGCGTCAACATCGATCATGTCGCGACCATCCGGAATGCGCGCGGCGGCGGTCATCCCGATCCGGTGCGGGCAGCGCTCGCCGCGGCCGCGGCCGGCGCCGACGGTATCACGGCTCATTTGCGCGAGGATCGGCGGCACATCGGCGAGGAAGACATCGAACGCCTGATCGGCCTGGTCAATCTGCCGTTGAACCTGGAAATGGCGGCGACGCCGGAAATGCTCGACATCGCGCTGCGCCATCGGCCGCATGCCGCCTGCATCGTCCCGGAGAAACGTGAGGAACGCACAACGGAAGGGGGGCTTGACGTGAAATCGGGCCGGGAAGCCCTGACCGATTACGTGGCGGCGCTTAGCGCCGGCGGTATCCGCGTTTCCTTGTTCATCGAGCCCGATCCGGCGGTGCTCGATATCGCCAAGGCGGTCGGCGCCCCGGTCGTGGAACTGCATACGGGGTCATACTGCGATGCGGCGCCGGGGCCGGAGCGTGACGCGGCGCTGGCGCGCCTTGTGCGGGCCGCGGGCCACGCCGACGATATCGGGCTGGAATGTCATGCCGGGCACGGGCTGGGCTTCGATACGGTGGCGCCGGTGGCAGCAATAGCGACAGTCGCCGAACTGAACATCGGGCATTTCCTCATTGGTGAAGCCATATTTGGCGGGCTTGAAAGCGCTATCAGGCGGATGCGGTCTCTCATGGACAACGCGCGCGCCGCCGCGGCGGGCGAACGCAGCGCATGATTATTATCACAGGCCTGGCATGATCATCGGCATCGGCAACGATCTTATCGACATACGCAGGATCGAACGCACGCTCAAGAGATTTGGGCCTCGCTTTATCGACCGGATATATACAGCGACGGAACAGGAAAAATCCGATCGCCGCGCGGATTCAGCCGCTAGCTATGCCAAGCGGTTCGCCGCCAAGGAAGCCTGTTCCAAGGCCCTGGGTACGGGATTTCGCCGCGGCGTTTACTGGCGCGACATGGGGGTCGTCAACTTGCAGGGCGGCAAGCCGACCATGCAGTTGACCGGCGGCGCGGCGTCCCGGCTTGCGGAACTCGTTCCCGCCGGTATGGTGGCACAGATCGATGTCAGCCTGACCGACGAGCCGCCTCTGGCGCAGGCGACGGTGATTATTTCCGCTGTGCCGCGAATGGCCGAGTAGCACGATACGTGAGATAGTAAGAGCACCTTGGATATTAGTTACCTTGACACGCTGCATCGGCGCTGGCTTGATCGGCGCCCTTTTGACCAGCCAGACTGGCTCTTTCTTTTAATTTTGTGTGTGTGAGTATTGATGGCGACGGAGAATTTGAAGCTCAAGTCCGGCTCGGAAGCTGAAACCGGTATGAGCGGGATGTGGGATACCGTTAAAACCGTCGTTTATGCGGTGTTGATTGCCCTTTTTATCAGAACGGTCGCGTACGAGCCGTTCAATATCCCGTCGGGGTCGATGATTCCGACGTTGCTGGTTGGGGATTATTTGTTTGTATCCAAATTTTCCTATGGCTACAGCCATCATTCCCTGCCGTTGAGCCCGCGTATTTTTTCCGGGCGTGTATTTGACGCGGCGCCCGAGCGCGGCGATGTCATCGTTTTCAAATTGCCGCGCGATAACGACACCGATTACATCAAACGGGTCATTGGCTTGCCTGGCGATAGAATCCAGATGCACCAGGGGCGTCTCTACATCAATGGAAAATTAGTCAAACGCCAGAAGATCGAAGACTATATCGACGAAAGCGGTGGAAGGGCGCCGCAATTTGTCGAAACCTTGCCCAACGGCCGCCGGCACCGCATTCTTGAGGTGCGCGGTGATAGCGGCGAGCTGGACAATACGCGGGAATACGCGGTTCCGCCCGGGCACTATTTTATGATGGGCGACAATCGCGACAATTCGGCGGATAGCCGGGTTCAGAAGGATATGAGTCCGTCCTGGGTCAGCTATGTGCCGGCGGAAAACTTTGTTGGCCGGGCCGATGTGTTGTTCTTTTCGACCGATGGCAGCGCCGGTTGGTGGCGCTTTTGGCGCTGGATCCCAGCCATGCGTTTCAGCCGCTTGTTTCGGGTCATTAAATAGTGACGGCCGCGCAAAACTCTCTTTCCGATCTTGAGGCGCGCCTCGCTTATATATTTGACGACAAAGAATTGCTCGTGGCCGCGCTTACCCATGCCAGCGCCGGGGGCGCCGTGACGACTTATGAGCGGTTGGAATTTCTTGGCGACAGGGTGCTCGGCCTGGTCATGGCGGATTTTCTCATGCGCCGTCATCCTGACGAAGAGGAAGGCGATCTTGCGCGCCGGATGGCGGTTCTGGTCGACCGCAACAGCCTCGCCGAAATTGCCGCGCACCTGCATATGGGCGCCCATGTGCGGCTCAGTCCCGGAGAAGAGGCGGCGGGTATTCGCGGCAATGCCACGGTTCTTGCCGACGTGATGGAGGCGGTGATCGGGGCGATATACAGGGACGGTGGGCTGGAAGCGGCCAGGCCAGTCGTGGAACGGTTCTGGCTACCGCTGGCCGACCGCGACGTCAAACCGCCAATGGATGTCAAAACAATGCTGCAGGAACGCGTCCAGAGCACGGGTGGCGGGTTGCCGCACTATCGGGAGGTCTCCCGTAGCGGGCCCGATCATCAACCGGTCTTTACCGTGGAGGTGATTGTGGAGGGCGCGGAACCGATGCGCGGGGAAGGGGCGTCGAAACGCGCGGCGGAACGGGCGGCGGCGGAAGCTCTCCTCAGCAAGCTGCCGGCATTATCATGACAGACAAGCGGTGCGGATATGTAGCGCTTGTGGGCGCGCCGAACGCCGGGAAATCGACCTTGATGAACCGGTTGATGGGGACCAAGGTGTCCATCGTCACCCACAAGGTTCAGACCACGCGGGCCCGGATAATCGGTGTGTCCGTGCACGATACGACGCAGATTATATTCGTCGATACGCCGGGAATCTTCGCCCCCAAACGCCGCCTTGAACGGGCCATGGTCGCCGCCGCATGGGGGGGGGCCGCCGATGCCGACGTCATCGTGCTTCTGGTGGACGCGTCGGAACGGTCTCTCGATCATGCGCTGCATGTGGTGGCCGGCCTGAAAAAAGCCGGGCGCAAGGCCGTGCTGGCGCTGAACAAGGTCGATCTGGTGCCGCGCGAGGCGCTGCTGAGTATTACCGAGCAGCTCAATGCCACCGGTGTTTTTACCGACACCTTTATGATCTCGGCGCTGACAGGCGACGGCGTTGACGACCTGATTCCCCATTTCGCGGCCCTGTTGCCGAAGGGGCCGTGGCTCTATCCCGAAGACCATCTGACCGACATGAACGAACGGCTTTTCGCCTCTGAAATCACCCGCGAAAAGCTTTTCCTGCGCCTGCATCAGGAGCTTCCCTATGCGCTGACGGTGGAGACGGAAGGGTGGGAGGAGCGCCCGGACGGCAGCGTCAAAATCGACCAGGTAATCTATGTGGAGCGAACAAGCCAGCGGTCCATCGTTCTGGGCAAGGGCGGACAGCAGATAAAAGCGATAGGCGCCGCGGCGCGGACAGAAATGGAAGCTTTGATGGAACGACGGGTCCATCTGTTCCTGTTCGTCAAAGTGCGCGACAAGTGGCGCGACGATCCCGAACGCTACCGCGAAATGGGCCTCGATTTCACCGATTGAGGTAGATCGACCGCCTTCTTATCCGTCCGGCGCGATCGATTGGCTATGGAGAACCCGGTTCGACCGATCACGGAACGTTACGGTCAGCCCCCCGGTTTTGGCATCGATACGCGCATGGCCGAAATACTGATGCCCGGCCGATGGTGGCGGGTTCACGTCTTTGCTGACCGGCGTACGGAACCGGCGTTGCGGGCCAAAGGTTTGGTCCAGGTTGCGTTGCCTCCCGGGCTTGGTATGGAACGGGCCGGCGGTAAATTCCCAGAACGGGTTGAAATCCTGAAACGCCGCCCGCCCGGGATCGAAAAAAGTCGCGGCTGAATAATGCACATCCGCCGCCAGCCAGACCACGTTGCGAATGTGGTGATTTTTAATATGCGACAGGATGTTCGCCATTTCTATCTCGCGGCCGAGTGGCAGGCCGTTGTCCCCATTGGCATATTTATCGTAGCGGGCCCGTTCTTTACGGCGGGCATGGGCAATCGGCAACGGATTGCCGACGATTTTCCAGACCGCTCGGGACTCCGCCAGAGATTTCTTGAGCCATTCGGTCTGTACCGGACCCAGTAAGGCCGCTGCCGCACCCAACGCGTTCTGCCGGTTGCTGTTATTGGGGCTGCGGTAGCTGCGGGCGTCGAGTAAAAATATATCGACCAGAGGGCCATAGGAAATCTTGCGGTAGATCCTGTCCGGATCGGCGGTGTCGCGCCGCATCGGTGTGTAATCGAAAAACGCCTGGCGGCCGCGCCGGGCCAGCACATCGATGGAATTTTCGGAATATCCGGCGCGCTGCATGAAGCGGCTCTTAAGCATCTGGCCGGGCCACCAGTTGCCCGCCACCTCGTGGTCATCCCAGGTGGCCATCATGGGCACCGCCGCCGAAAAGCGGCGGTAAGGGGCATCCAGAAAATTATAGCTGTAATGACCGCGATATCCGCGACTTTTTTCTTCGCCGGCGTGACGATATTGTTCCACTGGGAGGCATCGCCAAGAAGTACCGACTCGTTGAGCGGCCGGTCGGCATAGATGCGGTCGCCCAGGTGAACCAGGAAGTCAGGATTGGTCGCCCGCATGGTCTCGAACAGGCGCAATCCGCCTTGTGCGGGGTTGATGCCCCATCCCGCCCCGCCTTGATCGCCGCCGAAAACAAAGCTGACATCACGCCCGGGCCCGGCGGTTCGCAAACTTCCGGTGGCGGACTCGCCCGAAATCAGCCCATCCGCCGAATCGAACCGCACGCGATAGAATATTTCTTTGCCCGGCGGCAGGTTGTTGAGAACTATCTGCCCGGTGTGGCCCGTGCGGGCCGTGACGACCAGATAGGGCGCCCGCGCGGTGTTCTGAAAGCCGGAATCCGTGGACCATTCGACAAACAGGCGTGAAATTCTGTCCGCTCTGGCCCAGATAATGGCGCTGTCGGATGTCACGTCGCCCGCGGTGACGCCATCCATGATGGCTGGGCGGGCCTGTGCCGGCGCGACGAACGCCGGCGCCGCGGCAAACCCGGTTGCGCCGCGCAGGAACCAGCGCCGGCTTACACCCGGTCGGTTTTTCCCAACCCCATTCATTGTGTGGCCTCGGATGGAGAGAATAATAAAGGAGCTTCGCGCGTGTTCCTCTATTCGGTCAATCGGTTATAAGGGGGAATGGACTGGAATGACGAAGGTTTTGTTTTATCCGCCAGGCCGCATGGGGAAAATGCGCTGATCGTCAGCCTGTTGACGCTCGACCATGGGCGGCATGCGGGGCTGGTGCGGGGCGGGGCCAGCGCCCGCAGCCGGGGCATTTATCAACCCGGCAATCTGGTGCGCGCCCAGTGGCGGGCCCGCCTGGCGGAGCATTTGGGGTCC
>JAQBTY010000090.1 GCA_027624735.1 Pseudomonadota bacterium
GCGGACTTGCCAGCAACCGTGCTTGCGCCGGCGACAAGCGCGATACCTGCGATCAGGCCAATTGGCGTCCTCATAAGGTCCCTCCCGTTATTCGTCTGATTTCATTCGTTGGTTTTAGTTTCAGCAACGGACAGGGTAACAATTGCTCCTGCATCTTGCCAATGGCTGATTAACAGGTCACTCGGGTTCCTTTGGACGCGCGATCAATTGGTTCGTTTCGCTGGCAAAATACCGGTAAAGGGCGTATAGCGGTGCCTTCCGCGAACAGTAGGTTCGCCATCTCAGGGGATGGTCCGCGGTGCGTGCGGATTTGGTGCGCGCCGGAGTTCGTGAATTGTCCGCACGATTGCTGAATTGTCGGCGCCCGGGCGGGCAGATTTTGGTTTAAGGATCCGCAAACAGGGGGATCGAATTATGGCTGCGAAATGGTCGCCTGACAGTTGGCGCACCAAGGATATCAGACAGGTGCCGGTCTATCCGGACGCCGAAGCGCTCACCAAGGCAGAGGCGCAACTTCGCAACTATCCGCCGCTGGTTTTTGCCGGCGAGGCACGGCGGCTACGCGAAGCGCTGGCCGATGTGGCGGCAGGCCGGGCTTTTCTCTTGCAGGGCGGCGATTGCGCCGAGAGCTTCGCTGAGTTCCATCCCGACAATATTCGCGACTCCTTTCGGGTGCTGCTGCAAATGGCGATCGTGTTGACGTTCGCCGCCTGTTGTCCCGTGGTGAAAGTCGGCCGGCTGGCCGGTCAGTTCGCCAAACCGAGAAGCGCGCCGACAGAAACCCAGAATGGTGTTGAACTGCCCAGTTACCGGGGCGATTCCGTCAATGGAATCGACTTCACGCCGGAATCGCGGACGCCCGATCCGCAGCGTATGATCCAGTCCTATAATCAATCGGCGGCGACGCTTAATCTGCTGCGGGCTTTTGCGCAGGGTGGGTATGCCGATCTGAACCAGGTCCAGCGCTGGAATTTGAGCTTTGTCGAACAAAGCCCCGCCAGTGAACGGTACCGCGCTCTCACGGAACAGTTGAACGAGGCGCTGGCCTTCATGGCGGCCTGCGGTATGAATTCCGAGACCACGCACCAACTTCGCGAGACAGACTTTTATACGTCGCATGAGGCCTTGCTGCCGGGTTATGAGGAAGCGATGACCCGGGTCGATAGCACCTCGGGCGATTGGTACGACACGTCCGCGCATATGTTGTGGATTGGCGACCGCACCCGCGATCCCGATGAAGCGCATATCGAGTTTTTGCGGGGCGTTGGCAATCCGCTGGGCTGCAAGGCAGGCCCCACGATGACACCCGACGATCTGCTTCGCGTCATCGATACGCTGAATCCGGACAATATACCTGGCAGGCTGACGGTGATAACCCGTATGGGACACCAAGCGGTGGAAAACAAGCTGCCGCCGTTGATCCGCGCGATCGAGCGCGAGGGCAGAATTATCGTCTGGTCGTGCGATCCCATGCACGCCAATACCACCACGGCGGCGACGGGCTACAAGACACGCGCCTTCAACATGATCCGCGAAGAGGTAGAGCGTTGTTTCGCGGTGCATCGGGCCGAAGGGACCTATCTCGGGGGCATCCATCTGGAACTCACCGGTCAGAACGTGACCGAATGCGTGGGGGGCGCCAGGGAAGTCACCGAGGCATCGCTGAAGGACCGCTACCACACCCATTGCGACCCGCGCCTCAACGCCGATCAGTCCCTTGATCTCGCCTTTCTGATCGCGGAAATGCTCAAGGACGAGCGGCAGTCGCGAAACGGGTCAGCGAAGATTTCCGCCATTCGCTGACGCGCCGGATTGATCCCGCCCCCCCGCCTGTGTTAGCTGGCAGGGGGCGGGACGTTCCCCGTCAAAAATTTGTTCAGACCATGACCGATAAACTCACCATTGCCCTGGCTCAACTCAACCCCACTGTCGGCGATATCGACGGGAATGCCGGTCTTGTGCGCGAAGCACGGGCGCGGGCGGCCGGGATGGGGGCGGATTTATTGGTGGCGAGCGAACTGGTCGTGCCGGGCTACCCGCCGGAAGATCTCGTGTTGCGCCCTTCCTTTCAAGAGGCGGCGGCGCGCGCCATCGAGACGCTGGCGTCCGAAACCGCCGATGGCGGACCGGCTTTGCTGATCGGCTCTCTCTGGCGCGAAGAGGGAAAGATCTACAATGCGGCGCTTTTGCTGGATGGCGGGAAAGTCCAGGCGGTACGGCTCAAGCACGATCTGCCCAATTACGGCGTGTTCGACGAAAAGCGCGTCTTCGCCGCGGGGCCCTTGCCGGGTCCGGTCAATTTTCGCGGGGTCCGGCTTGGCGTGATGGTTTGCGAAGACATGTGGACCCCCGATGTCGCCGAATGCCTCGATGAATCCGGCGCCGAGATGCTGGTCGTGCTTAACGGCTCGCCTTACGCGCTGGATAAATGGGATGAGCGGCTCAATCTCGCCGTGGCGCGGGTCGGCGAATGCGGCCTGCCGCTGATCTATGTCAACCAGGTCGGCGGCCAGGACGAGCTGGTGTTCGATGGCGGCTCGTTCGTGCTCAATGCCGACCGCCGGCTGCGGGCGCGGTGCCCAGATTGGACAGAGTCGGTTCTCGCAACTGAATGGCAGCGTGGCGGCGACGGCTGGTCCTGCGCGGTGGCCGATAGCGTTGCGCCCGAAGACAGCCTCGCCAGTATCTATTCGGCGATGATGCTGGGGCTCAGGGATTATGTGACGAAGAACCGTTTCCCCGGCGTGCTGATAGGCCTGTCCGGCGGTATCGATTCAGCGCTTACAGCCGCTGTTGCCGTCGATGCGTTGGGTCCGGAGGCGGTCCATTGCGTCATGATGCCGTCGCCCTACACCTCCGTTGAAAGTCTCGAAGACGCGGCGGCGGCGGCCAAGGCGCTGGGCTGCCGCCTGGACGAGATCAATATCGGGCCGGCCATGGACGCGTTCGATGTCATGCTGCAACCGGCTTTCGACAATTTGCCGCCCGACACCACCGAAGAAAACATCCAGGCGCGGGCGCGCGGCGTCATCCTGATGGCGCTCTCCAACAAGACCGGCGCGATGGTGGTCTCCACCGGCAACAAGTCCGAAATGTCGGTCGGGTATGCGACGCTCTATGGCGACATGTGCGGCGGATTTTCGGTCCTGAAGGACGTCTATAAAATGGCCGTCTTCGACCTGTCGCGCTGGCGCAATGTTAATGTACCGGCCAATGCGAAAGGTCCCGCGGGCGAGGTAATCCCGGTGCGTATCATCACCAAGCCGCCCTCGGCGGAGCTCAAACCCGACCAGACCGATCAGGATACCTTACCGCCCTATGAAGAACTCGATGCCATTCTCCAAAGTCTGGTGGAAAAGGACATGGGTATAACCGCCACGGCGGAGGCGGGGCACGACCGCGTGCTGGTGGAACGCATCTGGCGCATGTTGCTGATCGCCGAATACAAGCGCCGCCAGGCGCCGCCCGGAGTGAAGATCACCCAGCGCTCGTTCGGCCGCGACCGGCGCTACCCCATCACCGACGCCTTCAAGGAAAGCTGACGATGGATCAGCCTCGCGCATTCAGGCCGACCGCGAAGCCGTTTTCGGGCAGCCCCCCCACCCTAACCCTCCCCCACAAGGGGGGAGGGAATGTTGTTGTGGGTTTATTCCCTCCCCCCTTGTGGGGGAGGGTTAGGGTGGGGGGTACCCTTTCATGACCCTTCACATTACCAACACGCTGACGCGCCAGAAGGAGGAATTCAAACCCCTCGATGCCGGCCATGTGCGGATGTATGTGTGCGGCCCGACGGTCTATGACTTCGCCCATATCGGCAATGCCCGGCCGGTCGTGGTGTTCGACGTGCTGTATCGCTTGCTCCGGCATTTGTATCCACGGGTGACCTATGTGCGCAACATCACCGATGTGGACGACAAGATCATCGCCGCGTCGAAGGCGACCGGCGGGCCGATCGAGACCATCACGCAGCGCTTTGCCCAAATCTACCGCGATGACATGGCATCGTTGAACGCCCTGCCGCCGGATGTGGAGCCGCGCGCCACCGACCATATCCCGCAGATGATCACGATGATGCAAAAGCTGATCGCGTCCGGCCATGCCTATGCCGCCGAAGGCCACGTGCTGTTCAGCGTTCAGACCATGGCCGATTACGGCAAGCTATCGCGCCATTCGCGTGACGAGCTGATTGCCGGCGCAAGGGTCGAAGTCGCGCCCTACAAGAAAGACCCCGCCGATTTCGTGCTGTGGAAACCGTCCGATGACGACCAGCCCGGCTGGGAAAGCCCGTGGGGAAAGGGCCGGCCGGGATGGCATCTGGAATGCTCGGCCATGAGCGAAACCCATCTGGGCGACTCGTTCGATATCCATGGCGGCGGACAGGATTTGATTTTTCCCCATCATGAGAACGAAATCGCCCAGTCGGTCTGCGCCCATGATGGCGCGCCGTTCGTGAAATACTGGATGCATAACGGCTATCTGACCGTCGATGGCGAAAAGATGTCCAAATCGCTGGGCAATTTTCACACCGTGCATGATTTGCTGGACAAGACACCGGGTGAAGCGATCCGCCTCGCGCTGCTGTCCGCCCATTACCGCCAGCCGCTGGATTTCAGCCTGCGCGCGCTGGAAGAAGCGAAGGGCGCGCTCGACCGGCTTTACGCGGCTTTGCGCCCGGTTGCCAATTTGGAACCGGCGAGTGGATCAGAGGACGGGTCTGTCCGGTCGGCGCTTGAGGATGATCTCAACACGCCGAAGGCGATCGCGGAGCTGCATGGCCTTGCCTCAGAGCTAAATAAGGAAAGTGATCCTGCCCGAAAAGCAGCACTTAAGGGCGCGATCCTCGCGGGGGGAAATCTGCTCGGGCTCCTCCAGCAGGATCCGGAGGCCTGGTTCAAGCAGGGCACCGGAAACCTGGACGACGCTGCGATCGACGATCTGATCCAGCGCCGGGTGGCGGCCCGTGCCGCAAAGGAGTTTGCCGAAGCGGACCGTCTTCGTGATGAACTCGTTGCCAATGGCATTATCCTGGAAGACAGCCCCAGCGGCACGATCTGGAGACGGGCGTAAATATGGCTCGGGACCGCGTTTACATATACGATTCGACCCTGCGCGACGGGGCGCAGACCCAGGGCGTCGATTTTTCCGCCGCCGACAAGGCGGCGATCGCGCTTGAGCTCGACCGCATCGGCATCGACTATGTGGAGGGCGGCTGGCCCGGCGCGAACCCCACCGATGACGCGTTCTTCGCCGACAAGCCGACCCTGAAACGCGCCCGTCTGACCGCCTTTGGCATGACGCGCCGTACCGGCCGCAGCGCCGAGAACGATCCCGGTCTCAGCGCTATTTTCTGCGGCGGCACCAGCGTGGTCTGTCTGGTGGGCAAGACCTGGGATTTCCATGTGTCGCTCGCGCTCGGTGTCAGTCTCGATGAGAATATCGATATGATCCGCGACAGCGTGGCGCTGGCGGCCGCGCGGGTGGATGAAGCCGTGTTCGACGCGGAACATTTTTTTGACGGCTACAAGGCCAATCCGGAATTCGCGCTGCGCTGCGTCACGACCGCCCATGAAGCCGGCGCGCGCTGGGTCGTGCTGTGCGATACCAATGGCGGCACCTTGCCAGATGAGATTGAACGCATCGTGGGCGAGGTCACGGCGCATGTGCCGGGCGATCATCTCGGCATTCATTGTCACGACGATACGGAAAATGCCGTCGCCAACTCCTTGGCCGCCGTCCGCGCCGGGGTACGCCAGGTGCAGGGGACCCTCAACGGGCTGGGCGAGCGCTGCGGCAACGCCAACCTGATTTCGATCATCCCGTCCCTGATGCTCAAGATGGGTTATGACACGGGCTTGAGCGAACACGATCTCGGTCGGCTGACCCATGTGTCGCGTTTCCTCGATGACCGGCTGAACCGCACGCCCGACCACAGCGCCGCCTATGTGGGCGAACGGGCCTTTGCCCATAAGGGCGGGCTGCATGTGTCCGCCATCGAAAAAGACCCAAGGACCTATGAACATGTGACCCCAGACAGCGTCGGCAATGAGCGCCATATCGTAGTGTCGGACCAGTCCGGGCGGTCCAATGTCCTGGCCCGGTTCCGCGAGATCGGGATCGAGATCGACCCGAAGGATACCAAGATCGGCGGCCTGCTGGATGAGGTCAAAAGCCGTGAGCATGACGGCTATGCCTATGATGGCGCCGCCGCCAGCTTCGAGCTTTTGGCCCGCCGGACGCTCGAGACGGTGCCGGATTATTTCAAGCTGCAGAAATTCCGGGTTATGGATGAGCGGCGCTGGAATGCGCGCGGTGAGCTTGTGACGCTTTCCGAAGCGACCATCAAGGTGGAGGTCAATGGCGAACTCGTGATGACCGTGGCGGAAGGAAACGGCCCGGTGAACGCGCTCGACAATGCGCTGCGCAAGGCGCTCAATTCGGCTTACCCGCAGCTCAAGGATATGCGCCTGGCGGATTACAAGGTGCGTATCCTGACGCCCGGCGCCGGCACCGAAGCGGTGACGCGGGTCATGATCGAAAGTACCGATTCCGAGGGCAACCGGTGGTCGACAATCGGCGTGTCCGCCAACGTGATCGATGCGTCCTACAACGCGCTGCATGACGCCATCACCTTTAAGCTCTACCGCGACGGCGCGAAAGCGAAGTAGTCCGCTTTCATAAAATGGCAGATCCAGAACCGAGTAAACGCGAAGCCGATATCCGCACCGAAAGCGGCGGGCCGGTGGTCGTGCTGGTGGAACCGCAGTTGGGTGAGAATATCGGCATGGCGGCGCGCGCGATGCTGAATTTCGGCCTCACCGAGATGCGCCTCGTGAAGCCGCGCGGCGCGTGGCCAAATGCCAAGGCGATCAACGCGTCCTCGGGCGCCCACGCGCTTCTCCATGAAGCCAAGCTGTACGATACCACGGCCGAGGCGGTCGCCGATTTGCAGCGTCTGGCGGCGACCACGGCGCGGCTGCGTGACATGATCAAGGATGTTCAGCAGCCGCGCGACTGGGCGGCGACGGTTCGCGCCGCCGGTGAGGAAGGCGAACGCTGCGGTATCCTGTTCGGCCCGGAACGGGTTGGGCTGCATAACGACGATTTGGCGCTGGCCGATACGCTGGTGACGGTCCCCACCAACCCGGCTTTTTCGTCCATAAACCTCGCCCAATCGGTTCTGTTGCTGGGCTATGAATGGCGGCTCGCCGGCGGGGGGACGACGCCAACGCAAATCCGGCGAAAAGGATGGGGCGCGGTGCCCGCGACGCAGGGTGATCTGGTGGCCTTTTACGAACATCTCGAAGATGAGCTTGGCAAGGCCGGGTTTCTGCGGGTGGCGGAAAAACGCCCGCGCATGATCCGCAACATCCGTAACATTTTCAACCGCGCCAAACTCACCGATCAGGAGGTGCGCACGCTGCGTGGCATCGTCGTTGCCCTTGCCGAGAAGAAATGGCGCGACGAGGGGGAGAGTTGATCAGTTTCGCGGCTACGCGACAGTCTCTGCCGATTAACAAAATTGTCATCCCGGACTTGATCCGGGATCCAGTCTTCAGTTGCCCCTGGATCCCGGATCAAGTCCGGGATGACGGCTGTGTTTGGGGAGAACGAGGTGCGATGACTGCAGACATCGTTCGCGATCCACATTTATTTGACTTGATTTGCGGGTTTCCTCACTGATCCAGCGTGCTGGGCGCGAAGACCTCGTTCAAGGCGACGCGGCGGTCGGTCAGGCCCTGCTCATGGGAATATTGCGCGGCGGCTTCGAGGATTGTGCGGTTGGCCTTGATGCCATGGCGCACGATGGGGGTCCTGAGCGCGGCCGCGGATTTCTGCGACAGCAGCCCGGTTCGCAGATGGTAATCCACATGCTCCATGCGCTGTTTTTCGGCGATATCGTTGGATGCGTCGAACGCTTTCAGCAGATTGAGGATTGCCCAGGGATGTTTGTCCGCGATGGAGCGCTTCATCGCCATGCAGTGATTAATGGGATAGATGCCGGTCTTGGCGTAGTACCGCGCGCCCTCGGCGATGGGGTCGGGAAACAAGGGCCTGATGTCGGGATGGGAGGCGAGATCCACCGTACTGCGGTCCACCAGATTATTGTCGAGCACATAATGCAGCGCCGCGTCGAGCTCGCCCGACAGCATCATGGAGCCGATGCTTTTCTCGGGCGGGATCTGGTGGATGGTGACGCCGGGCGGCGGCGTGAAGCCGGTTGCGCCGCCATGACTGTGATCGGGTACCCGCTCCATCCAGAATTCCATCTCGGGCGGCGACACGCCGAATTCGTGCTGCAAGATGCCGCGGTTCCAAAGGGCCGCGGTCTGCTGATATTCCGGCACGCCAACGCGCCTGCCTTTGAGATCGGCGGGAAATTCAATGCCGGAATCGCCGCGAACCATCATGCCGGTGTGAAAGAACCGCCGGGTGGTGAAGATAGGCAGGCCCACCCACCGGTCGTCGCCCTTCGACAGCGAGATAATGAACGAGGAAAACGACATTTCCGACACGTCGAAATCACCGAACCGCAGCTGGCGCCAGAATAGTTCCGACGGATGAATGATGCTCGGCACCAGATCGATGCCCTGCGGCGCGACCTGCCCGTTGAGCAGCGCCCAGGTGCGCGGATTCGACGGCATGCCGATGCTGAGCTCGATTTTCATCGCCTGCTCTCTCTCGCCCTCCGTGAAATCATCGTTCGAAAATAACCCGCTACTTGCGCCCCATGATTTTCTTCACCTTGGCAAGAACGTCTGGCGGAGTCGCATGGAGTGCGGTCAAGGCGGCCTCAACCCTCTCCGGCGTCTCGTAAATGACATCGATGCCGATGCGCTTGGCTCTCGCCAGCAGAGCCGGGTCTTTGAGAGCATCGGCGAAGGCCGTTCGCAGCGCCGCGAGACGCGCGGCCGGGATGCCGGGTGGTGCGGCGACCGGGCGCGCGATTTCCGACTGGCTGAAGAAGAAATCGGCGACCCGAACGTCATCGGGGTTCTTCAGCATCGAATAAAATTGCGTCGCGTTATCCAGGAAGGGATGCTTTTCCTTGCCGAACTGTACGATCACGCGGAACTGGCCGCTGTCCTTGAGCGAACGAAACGAGGATTTCAGGGACGAAACCGCCATGGCGCAGGCCGCCGTGATTTCGCCCTGCTGCAGCGCTTTGCCGACGCCCTTGATGCCGCGGTATCCGAGCACGATCTTTATGTTGGCGCCGACCATCGCCTGCAGCACGCGGGCATGCATATTGCCGTATGAGCCTGCCGACGTTGCGCCGAAGACCACCGGCTCCTTTGAATCGATTACATCCTGAAGGGTCTTGATGTTGGACTTGTGCCACGCGACGCAGCTATGAGTGTCGCGGAACATGTTGCCGAGCCAGCCGAACTTGAGCGCCTCGAACTTGGCGTTCTTGCGCCCGAGCAGCGGCTCCAGGGCGATGGGCAGGGAAAACACGCCCAGATAAGCGCCGTCCTTCGGCGCCACGTTGTAGGTGTAGTTGGCGGCCTTCATGCTGCCGCCGCCCGGCATGTTGGTCACGATCACATCCGGATTGCCGGGAATGTGCTTGCCCAAGGAGTTCGCGAGCAGGCGGGTGTATGTATCGTAGCCGCCCCCCGGGGTATAGCCGACCATGAAATTGACTGTCTTGCCCTTATAGAAATCCGCCACCTCGTCGGCAGCGACAGGCATGGCGCCGAACGCCGCCGCGGCCGCCAGGATGATGTGTGTTCTGAATAAATTGACCATATTGTCCCCTCTCCCTATCCGTGAATCCTTTCAGGATTCATTTCTGATTGGCCGAGTTTGTTCCTATTCCACTCGCTTGACAAGCTGGGCGCGAGCGATTGCCGACATCTAAAAACAGGCGCCCGGCTTAGTCTTCGCCCATGGTCCGTTTCTCTATCTCGAGCAGTTCGTCGAGACCGGCGGTCACGCGCGCCGCCCTCATTTCCGCCACGGTACCGCCCTTGCCCAGCAGCGGGTCGATGGTGCCGTTCGCCAGGCACTCGTAGGACTGGCGAACGGCCTTGTACATGGCGACAAAGGCCGATCCGGACGAGGCGGCAAGCCGGAAACCCAGGCCCGCCAAGTCGGCCGGCGACAGCTCGGACACCGCGAAACCGTCTTCCGGCGCGAAGATCATCAGGGGCGGCGGCAGCCGTTCGCCGATGATGCGCATTTCCTCGGGGTTTCTGGTGTGGATAAACAACATATCGGCGCCGGCCGCCTTATAGGCCTCGCTGCGGCGCAGCGCGTCGTCCATATCGGCGATGCGGAGCGAATTGGTCCGCCCGATGATGATCAGGTTCGGATCGCGCCGCGCCGCCACCGCTTCCCTGATTTTTGACACCATGAAATCGGCCGGTACCAGATGTTCGATACCGACATGGTGATGAAAACGGCGCGGCAGGAGCTGGTCTTCGATCTCGATGGCGTCGAATCCCGCCGCCTCGGTCATCTTGATGGTGCGGTGAATGTGGGCTGGATCGCCCCACCCGCCACCGGCATCGAGCACGATGGGCACATCGGAGACAGTGCGCATGTCGATGGCGATATCGACCATCTCGGGCAAGGTGATGGTGGCCTCGGTATTGCATTTTACCCAGCCGAGCGAGCCACCGCTCATATAGACCGCCTTGAAGCCCGCCTCGACCGCCATGCGCGCCATCAGCGGGTTGAGCGCCACCGGTGCGACGATTAAGTCGTTGCCGTCGATAAGAGTACGTAGCCGTTCCATGGTCTGATCCTCCAGTTGTTTGGCGGAGAGTGTCACATTAATTGGCTTTTTGCTCGAGTGCAGTCGGCTCTTGGCTTCGCACTACGGAACCGGCCTTAATATTGGCGCCATCGCTTCCCGCGGAATGGCCAGAGTGAATAGATATCGGGCACGCTGCGTGCTGACAATTCGTTGAATTGCATGCACGGTGTAATAATTGGCATCTGAATGGAGCGTGAGTTTATTGCAGGTACCGACGATTAGGACATTCTATCGGGCCCGTGCAATCTCGCCTTCTAAATCGTAAAGGGAGAGATTGCCAAATCCCTTTACCTCGAATTCGCCCTTTGGCGAGCATATAAATTGATTGTCGATTAGGTTATAGGTCTCTTCACAAAGCGTAATGTGCATCGGGTCCGCGAAGGCTTCCATGCGTGCGGCGAGGTTCACGCCGGGGCCGAAAATGTCATAGACGTATTTCTGTACACCGACGATGGAGCCGATCAACGGGCCCGAATTGATTCCGATGCGGCACAGCCACTGTTCGGGGTGGGCGGCGTTGCGTTTTTCCAGATAACGACGCATGCGCAACGCAAGCCGTGCGATGTTCTGTGCATGATCGGGTGTCGTCTCCGGCACGCCCGATACGGCCATGTAGGCGTCCCCGATGGTCTTTATGCGCTCGCAATCGAACATCTCGGCGATGCGGTCGAAGGCGGAGAAGATATCGTTGAGCTCGGAGATTAGCGCGCTGGGGTCCTGGGCGACCGCCATTTCGGTGAAGTTGACGAAATCGAGCATGAGCACCGACGCGCACTCGAATTTTTGCGGTGTCGAGGTGCCGTATTCGCGCATTTCCTCATAGACAGAGCGCGGCATGACATTGAGCAGCAGCTTTTCAACGCGGTCCTTCTCGCGTTGCAATTCGCGGGCGTGCTTTTCTGAAATTTCGGAATAGGAGGCAAGCATATATTCCGCCTCTTTCTGCTTGGACATGTCTTTGCATTCGACCAGAAGCGGGGAGTCCTCGTCATCGGCCGCCAGCGGTTTTATCTCGATGGTCAGGGGGACGGTTCGGGCGCCAATTTTGATCTGGCATTCAAAGGAATAGGGCCGGCCGCGCTTGATCCGGTCGACGGCTCGTTCGGCCTTGAAATCGGGCAGACGGTTAGGAAGGCGATCTTCCTCTTCCGCGGAAGGCGGGAACCATTGGAAGAACTTGGCGTTCTCGAAAATGGTTTCGAATTTTTCCCGATTGACCAGCGCGACGCCGTAATTCAGCGTCTGCAACATCTGTCGTAGCGGCACGGTCGTATCGATTGTCCCGTTGTCACTGACGACTTTTAGGGTGGTCATGCGACTCGCCTCGCGACGATATAACGCTTGCGGCTGAGGATCTCACCCTGAACGGCGGCCACATCGGAATCGTCAAAATCGAAATCCTCAAGTGTTTCCTTGAGCAGGGCCACCATCTCCTGAAACTCTTGCTCGTTGATGTTGAGGTGGCTGTGAACGCGCTCGAGCTCTTCGTTGGAAAAGCTCGCTGGGCCCCCCATCAAGGCCGAAAAAAACTTCGTCTGATGATCGATGAGCCGCGGCATGTCTATCTTTTCGAAATAGGGTGACAACAAAGGCGACTCAATTGCCTTGCCGTAGAAGGCAGACACGATTTTGCTGACGCTGGCGAACCCGCCATATCGAAGAAACATGCTTTGGGCCATTCCGACACACCCTATCGCTTAATAACTCTACTGACAAAATATTATCTTCTTGGTCGGCCAAAACCATCCCGGTGCTGACTACGTTACCCATATTATCCTATTCCATTTGAGGTTATTTAGCCAGCAACCGGGATTTGCGCGTGTCTGTGGATCACGCCTTGCGGATGGTCAGCTCAACCGGCAGCGAGTTTGAAATCATGTCATAGACCGGCGAAAACATCGCCAGTTCCCTGAGTTGGTCGGCCGGGGCGTCGCTTTTCACCTTCATGGTGACGCGGACATGGTGATAGCCCTTGCGCACCTCGTCCGACAGGCCGAGGAAGCCGCGTAAATCCAGATCGCCTTCAAGCTCTGAACTGATGGAACCGATCTCGATCCCGCGAACCGCGGCGTGATAGGCAAGCGTGGTCGTCAGGCAGGACGCTAACCCGTGCAGGACAAACTCGACCGGGTTGGGGGCCTTATCGTTACCGGCCAGTATGGGTGGCTCGTCCGCTTCCATGATGAAGGGCTCGGTACGGGAATCGTCTTCCTTGCAGGCACCGTAAAACTCCTTAACGGTCGACCGGTTATGGCCGCCGTCGATCCATTTATTGCTGGCGCGGAACTGGAACTTTGCGATATCGGCGTTGCCCTTTACCTGGTCGATGACGCCCATGACGTAATCCACGTCGACGCCGTTGGTTTTGACGGGGGTGGGTGTTGTTGCAGCTTGTGCGGTCATTGTTCAATCTCCTGTCCATTCTGTTTCGTTCCGGCGGTCGGGAGGACCCAACCGTCACGAAATAAATTAGGGATCGGACCGCTTGATCGATACTGCG
>JAQBTY010000091.1 GCA_027624735.1 Pseudomonadota bacterium
CCGCCTCTCGCGCCTGAAGGCTATCAGAGCGACATGCCGGCGTTCGAGGGCGTGCTGACTGGCACGCAAATCTGGGCCGTGCTGGCCTTCATCAAGAGCAAATGGCCCATTGTTATCCGCGATCGTCAGGAACGAATTAACGAGGCAATTCGGCGGCAGCAGGCCGAAAAATGGGAGATTAAAGAATGATGGACGGCACGATGATGAATAGTGGTGGAATGATCTGGGGTATGGGCCTGTTCGGCCTGCTCCTGATCGCTCTTCTTATCCTCGCGGGAACGGCCCTCGTCAAATACCTCTTTTTCAACCCTCTCCGAAAAAGGGGCGATGACTGACTTAGAGTCCTAAAAATCCAGATTGGCGTAATGCTTGGGCGGCGGTTCGCCGGGAATATGATCGGCGAGAATGGGGCGGAACGAGGGGCGCGATTTCATCCGCATATACCAGTCCTTGGCGTCGGGGTAATCATCCCAGGGCACATCGTTGAGATAATCGAGCGCGGACAGATGCGCCGCCGCCGCGATATCGGCGAGTGAATATTTCGGCCCCGCCAGCCAGATGCGCCGCTCGGTCAGCCAGCCGATATAGTCGAGATGATGCCGGATATTCTCCTTGCCGGCGCGAATGGCCGAGGCATCGGGGGATTCGCGCCTGACAAACCGCTTGAGGATTTTTTCGCCGACCAGATTGGCGCTGACCTCGCGCTCGAACTTGATATCGAACCAGGCCACCAGGCGGCGAATTTCCGCGCGCTCGGCGGCGTCGCCGGGAAGGAGCGCGGGCGTCGGGGCGATTTCTTCAAGATATTCACAGATGGCGCCGGAATCGCTCAACACCAGCCCGTCCTCTTCGATCATCACCGGCACGTCGCCGGCCGGGTTCAGGGCAAGAAATTCGGGCCGGCGCTGCCAAAGATTCTCCGTCCTGAGTTCGCACTCAAGTTCCTTTTCCTTCAGGGCAATGCGGACCTTACGGCAAACCGGCGACAGCCCCAGGTGATAGAGGACACGCATGGCCCAATTGTAGCCGAACAGGTGCGTCGGATACAGAAGAACTGTTGCCCGGTCTTGAACGGGCGCATAGCATCGGGAACAAAGAAACAGGGAGACATCGATATGGCGGCAGAATTGACCATCGCGCTTGAACGATACGACCGGCACGTGCCGTTTTTCATGGGCATGGTCACCCCGCCCGACGGCATTACGCTGAGGGCGCTTGAGGTCGGGATGGCGCCGCCGCGGCGCGACGGCATCGACCGGCACGCGCGCTTCATGAAAGGCGGGGAATTCGACATTTGCGAAATGTCGGTGTCATCCTATTTGACCGCCAAGAGCCGCGGGCTCGATTACACGGCGACACCGGTGTTCCCACGCCGCCTGTTCAGCCAGAACCATATGTTCGTCAGCACAGCCGCCAATATCGGCAAACCGACCGACCTGATCGGCAAGAAAGTCTGCTGCCGCAGTTTTCAGACCACCATGTCGGTGCTGGCCAAGGGCGATCTGGCGTTCGAATATGGCGTTCCCTGGCGGGAGCTCGATTGGCAGACCATGAGCGCCGAATTGGTGGACTGGCCGGGCCGGGACGCTGCCGATCTCACCCTGATCGATGAGCCCAGCGCGCCCGATGCGCTGATCGCCGGTGAGCTGGCCATGATGATCCATCCCCATCCGCCGCCCCGGCTGCTGGAAGGCTTGCGCGAGGGATCCGTCCGCCGGCTGTTCCCCGACACCAAGGTCGAGTGCGCGCGGTACTTCAAGAAATACGGCGATTATCCGATCATGCATGTGCTGGTATACAAACAGGAAATTGCCGACCGGCATCCCGAGTTGCCGAAGGCACTAATCCATATGTGGGAGGAGTCCAAGACCCAGGCCGCCGGTTTCTATGAAGATCCGGGCTATTCGGAACTGGCCTTCGCCCGCAATAATTTCGAGGAGGAACAGGCTCTGTTCGGCGGCGATATCTGGCCGTCTGGCCTTAAGGCCAACCGCGCCAGCGTCGAACGCTTCATGAAATATCTGACCGACCAGACGCTGATCGACGCCCCCTATCCGGTGGAAGAACTGTTTCACCCGAGCGTGCTGGATAGCTGAGCGGCCGCCGCCAAAAAGGAGGAGAGACCAGATGACCGACTTCGCTACCCCAGCCTTTGCCACCTTCATTAAAGAGTTACGGACCCATTTCGCCAGAGGCCTGCCCGAACAGGAACAGTGGGAAGGGGTTCGCGACCTTTTAAAACCGCTCTGCGCCGATGAGGCCCTGCGGGAGATCTCGCGCGGCTGGGAGGCCAAGAAGGGCCGCGAATATATTCTGCACCATGATCCCGATCATGATTTCTTTGTCGGTGCGCTGGTCCGCCTGCCCAACCACATCGCCGGCGTTCACGATCACGGCCCCACATGGACCATCTATGGCGTTCTCGACGGCCACGAGATCACCCATGTCTATGATCGTCTCGACGACGGCGGCAAGCCGGGTTACGCGGAGATAAAACTGTCGCACAAATACGACGCGCCCACCGGCCACGTGGATATGGTCCCGCCGCACGTTCCCCATGCCGAATGGGGCAACAGCAACCGTTCGGTCGCCATTACGGTACGAACCACCAAACCCGGCAGCTACGATCAGGTGATGTACGACCCCGGCACCGGCCGGACGGGGACCTCGCGGGGACTGGAACTGGTGCCGCTCGCCGTATAGAACTGATCCCATCACAAAAACAATCGGAGGCTTTGATGGCTGATTATACGATTCCGGCATTCGCGAGTTTTATCGACGATGTGCGGGCGCTTTACGCGGAAAACCTGCCCGAAACGGCGCATTGGGAAGGGGTTCGCGGTCTTCTGAAAACCCTGTGCGCCGACGCGGCCATGCGGGACGCCTCGCGCGCCTGGCCGGCCAAGCGCGGCATCGAGCTTGTTCTCCATCACGACCCGGATTACGGATTTTTCGTCGGTGGGCTGATCCGCCAGCCGCACCACCGCGCCAACGTGCATGACCACGCCCACACCTGGACGGTCTACGGCGTGCTCGACGGCGAAGAGCGCACCCATGTCTACAAGCGGCTGGACGATGAAAGCGTCCCCGGCAAGGCAACACTGGAGCTACTGGCCCGGAACGACGCCCCCACCGGCCATGTGGATATCGTTCCGCCCTGGATGCCCCATTCCGAATGGGGCATGGGCGAGCGCTCGGTCGCCATCACGGTACGCAGCGAACGGCCGGGCAGCTATGCACAAAACAGGTTCGACCTGGAAGCCGGCACCACCAACGCCACCCATCGCGGCCTCGAACTGATCCCAACGCCGGTTTAGATTCTTACCGTTTTCCGGAGGCGATACCGCTGCGGGATCGACACCTTTTTGTTGGCGGACAGGCGTGATAGCGTAATCGTGATCACGAAAAAGTGTGTGTGATCGAAATACCTGGAACCGGAGGACGGGGCGTTCGGTGCCGGCATCGCCCAGTTTGGCGAGAGTGGTGGAAACATCGTGTGGACGGCGGTTCTACCAATCTAGTCGGTACCAATCTGGTCGGTAAATGAACCCGTCCCTGGCGGTCGCGCTTAGTGACATTGTTAAACTGGATCCGGTCCGCGGGACCGGAGGATCCGACGGATCGATCCGTCGAAAATCCTAAACGGGAGATTGGGAGAAATTATCATGAAAGCACTCGCTATATTGTCGGTCGGTGCGTTGGTTCTGGCCGGGGCAGCCCCCGCCGCCGCGCAAAGCAAGCAGAACATCGCCTGGGGCGGATCGAACCCGGGCGGCGTGATGTACTACATGGTCGGCGCTGCCGGCACAATTATCTCGGAAAAACTGCCGCAATATAACATCACCCAGGTGACCACGGGCGGTTCGACCGAGAACGCCAAACGCATCATCAAGGGCGAGCTCGACATGGGCATCGTCTACGGCGCCCATGTCTTCATGTCGCAGAAACCCGAAGGACCGTTCAAGAGCGGCGCCAAGGGCACCATGTTCCGGGGCATCGCCAAGGCCTACAAGGGCCCGACTTATTTCGTCACGCTGCCCAGCTCGGGGATCAAGAAGCTCGCCGATTTGAAAGGCAAGAAGGTCGCCCTCGGCCCGCCGGGCTCGGGGACCGTGTTCAACTGCTCGAACATCGCGCGGGCAGCGGGCATTTTCGACAGCCTCAAGCCCAGCATGATGACCTTCGCGGACGCGGGCCGGGCGCTTGCCAACGGCCAGATAGACGCACTCTGCCAGTCGTCCGCGCCCGCCGCGGCGGTCAAGGAACTGGCGGAAACCAAGGGCGCGATAGTGCTGCCTTACACGTCGTCGGAAATGAAGGCGATAACCTCCAAGTATCCGTTCTACGTTCCGGCCACCATGCCGTCGACCACCTATAAGGGCGTGCCCGCGCGCGAGCTTCCCTTCCTGACCGTCTATTGGGTGGCCCACCAGCGGGTCCCCGCGAAGGCCGTCGAGGACATCCTGAATCTGGTCTATCAGCCCGCCATCCGCACGCGGCTCGCCGCCGGCCACAAGGCGTGGAAGCAGATGGCGCCAGACATCAAGAACTTCGAGGCTCTGGGCGTGCCCATGCACCCCGGCGCCCTGGCCTATTACAAATCCAAGGGGCTGAAATAAATTTCCGGCCATTTCGGCGGGCCGCCGCGTTGGAATATCGTGGCGGCCCGTTTTTTTTCGTCTCTCAAGCCGAATTTTCCAAAGGGGAATAAAGGGTGACAGCCCTGGAATCCTGGTTTGCGCCGATCGAAGGCAAGCACCGGACGGTTTCCGGGCCGTTTGCCGTTATCTACGGGTTGATCGCGGCCGTCTTTTCTCTTTGGTATCTGTATACGTCCGGATTCGGCCTGGTCTCCACCGAGACTAACCGTGGGCTCTACCTACTGCTCACTGCCGTGCTGGTCTTCATCCGCTTTCCGGCCAGGGCGGGGTCGCCCGGCCACCGGCCCAGCGTAATCGACGGCATTCTCGTCCTCCTGGCCGTGACATCCATCGGCTATTGGATGGACCAGTACGTGCCGTATGCCATGTTCCGCGTCAGCGATCCCAACCAGTGGGACTTCCTCATGGGGATCGCCGCCATAATCGTGGTGCTGGAAACCAGCCGGCGGGTGCTGGGTCCTGCTATTCCGATTATCGCCTTTGTCTTTCTCCTGCAGCTTTATTACGGTCCCTATCTGCCCGGAAAACTCAGCCATTCCGGCATGCCCGTCGACCGAATTATCGAATTCACCTTCTCCACTCAGGAAGCCATGTTCGGGGTCGTCACGGCAACTTTTGCTTCCTTCGTATTTCCATTCATGATTTTCGGCGCATTCCTCGAGCGCAGCGGCGCCGGGGCCTTTTTCATGGATTTGGCCGCGGCGCTGGCGGGTAAGTGGCGGGGCGGCCCCGCCAAGATCGCCGTCGTCAGTTCGGCGCTGTTCGGCTCCATCTCGGGCTCGTCGGTGGCCAACGTGGTGGCATCGGGCGCGTTTACCATCCCGATGATGAAGAAAATCGGTTTCAAGCCCCACCACGCCGGCGGCATCGAGGCCATCGCCTCCACCGGTGGCCAATTCATGCCGCCCATCATGGGCGCGGGGGTGTTCATCCTGGCGACCCTGACCCAGACCGACTACCTCGGCATCGCAGCCATGAACGTGATCCCGGCGGTCCTGTTCTTCTTCTTTGTCCTGCTGATGGTCGATTTGGAGGCGGTGCGCACGGGCATCAAGGGCCTGCCGGCGGAGGACGTACCCAGCGTCTGGGATGCGCTGCGCCGAGGCGGGCATTTCTTCATTCCCCTGGTGGTGGTCGTAACGCTGCTGTTCAATGGGTATTCCCCGGACCTGGGCGCGTTCTGGGGCATCATCTCGACCATGGCGCTGTCATGGCTGCGCAAGGATACCGCCATGGGGCCCCGCGATATTTTCCTGGGCATGGTATCGGGCGCGCATTCCAATACGTCCGCGGGCGCGGCCATCGGCAGCCTGGGCGTGATTATCGGCGGCATTATCCTGTCCGGCCTTGGCCTGAAGTTTTCCGCCGTCCTGGTGGAATTCGCGGGCGGCAACCTTTTGCTGACGGTGATCCTGGTCACGGTCATATCCGTCATTATCGGCATGGGCAGCAGCACGACGGGCTCTTACATCATCCTTGCCGTCGTCGCGGCCCCTGCCCTGGTGCAGCTCGGCGTGCCCGAAGTGCCGGCCCATCTGGTGGTGTTCTACGCGGCGTGCCTGTCCAACATCACACCGCCGGTCTGCGTTTCAGCCTTCGCGGGCGCGGCCATCGCGGGCGCGGACCCCATGAAGACCGGGTTCGCGGCCTTGAAGTACGGCGCGACCCTGGTGTTGATCCCGTTCAGCTTCGTCTATGTTCCGGAACTGCTGTTGCAGGGCACGGCGCTGGAAATCGCCGCCGCCACGGCCAGCTACCTGTTCGGCTATGCGGCGCTCGCCGTCGCCATTCAGGGCGCCGACTACCTGGCCGCGACCGTGGGTCCGCGGCGCAGAGCGTTGTTCCTGGCCGCCGCCGTGTGTTTCCTGCTGCCCTTGATTTGGTGGCTGAAGGTGGCGGGCCTGGTTCTGTTCGCCGCCGGGTGGGGCTTGCGGGCCCTGACGCCTGGCCGGGCGTAGGGCAAACGGCGTGCCGTGCGCGCGGTTTCAGCTTTCAACAAAACACGTCTTCACCATCTGATCCCCCCCTGCGTGTTTTGGACGAGAGGTGAGGTGGTGCGAAAAGGAAATTCCACCACGGCCGAACGGGGGCTCCGGACGGCTTGTATTAAGTGGCTGTGAGGCAATACACTCGCTCTCAAGAAAAGCATTTGAAAAATTTATCCCAACGACAACGAACAGGGAGGCCCAACATGAACATCGCTAATTCGAAGATTCTGGCGCTCGTCGCCGTACTGGCCCTGGCGGCGGGGCCGTTATCGGCCGCGCCGGCGGCGGCGGCCGGGAAAATCGACCTCAATTTCGGCGTCGGGACCCAGGGCGGGTCGCAATATCCCGTCACAGTCGCCATCAGCCAGATCATCCAGAAACTGCCCGAGCTCAGCTCGATCACGCTGCAGCCCGGCAGCAGCATCGGCAACGTCGTCCGCGTGCAGACGGGCAAGTCCCATATCGGCATTTCCATGTCGATGAGCCTGGCCGGCGGCCGGGCCGGCGACAAGCCCTTTAAGTTCAAGACCAGCAAGGTGGTGAATTTGTTCACCCTGCATCCGTTTTCCGTCGTGGTGATCGTGCCGAAGGATTCGCCGATCAAGTCCCTGGCGGATTTCGCCGGCAAGAAACTCAACATCGCCCCCAAGGGCTATTCGGTTCGCGAAGTGGGCGAGACTCTGCTCACGATGACCGGGATCAAGGATAAAGTGACGATCGGGTCGCTGCGCATCACCGAGGCGGTCGAAGGGCTAAAGGACGGTCATTTCGACGGGATCCTCTACGCCGCCAGCGAACGCATGGCGCCGTTCCTCAACCTCGCTGAGACACGGGATATCCGCCTGATCCAGATCGACCACGCGGTGCTCGAATCATACGCAAAGAAGTACCCCAGTTTCTATTTGGGCACATGGCCGGGCAATAAAAGCGTCTACAAACGGCTGGCGAACACCGTCGAAACCCTGGCCTACCCGAATGTCATTGTCGCCAGCACGGATCTTCCCGACAATGTCGCCTACGCCATCGTCAAGCGTGTGGCGGAAAACTTCGACCCGGTGCGCCAGATCGAAAAGTCGTTTGCCGAGTTCGACGTGAAAAACATGGCGCGCCAGGTCGGCTCTCCGTTCCATCCCGGCGCCATGAAATATTACAGGGAGCGCGGCTGGGTAAAGTAAGCCCGATCATTGCTCCTGCTGACCCGGTCCGGTAGCGGGCGGTGCGCGCGATAGCGATCGCGCACACCGCCCGTGCCGCCTAGATTTCCCATGGACAACACCCAAATCAAATCATATGCCGTCCGCGTGGTCGCCGTCGCCATGGCGTCATTCCACCTCTATACTGCGGCATTCGGTCTGTTTGACGCGGTCCTTCAGCGGTCGATCCATCTCGGGTTCGCCCTGATCCTTCTTATGCTGATCTACCCCCATCCGCGTTTCGGCGACGGACGGGTGGGGCTTGCCGCGCGCTGGGGTTTGATGCTGCTGATTGCCGCCAGCGTTCTGCTGCCGATCGGGTATCTGATCGTCAACCTCGAATATCTGACCGACGGCCGCATCCAGTTCGTCTCCGACCTGTCGCCGCTCGAACTGGTGTTCGGCTGCTCCCTGCTGGCCGGGCTGCTCGAACTGTGCCGGCGCGTGACCGGGCCGGTGCTGCCGGTAATCTGCATGGTCTTTCTGGTCTATCCGTTTCTCCCCGGCATGCCCGGCGTCCTCAAACACGGCGGCTACACGCTGTCGGAGACCATCGAGTTCCAGTACATGACCCTGAGCGGGGTGTTTGGCGTCCCGCTCGCGGCGTCGGCGAACTTCATCGTGCTGTTCATCATCTTCGGCGCCTTTCTCGAGCGCAGCGGACTCGGCGGCTTCATCATGGATTTCGCCATCGGGCTGGTCGGCCGCTACCGCGGCGGTCCCGCCAAGGTCGCGGTCATCTCCAGCGCGATCACCGGAACGATTTCCGGCAGTGCCATGGCCAACGTGCTAACCACCGGAACGCTGACCATCCCGCTGATGCGGCGGACCGGCTATCCCGCCTTCATGGCCGGCGCGATCGAGGCCGCGGCGTCGACCGGCGGCGCGCTGATGCCGCCGGTGATGGGGACGGTCGCCTTCGTGATGTCCGAGTTCTCGGGCATTCCCTACGGCACGATCGTGCTCTATGCGGCGATCCCGGCGGCGCTCTACTTCCTCGGCGTGTTCTGTACCGTACACTGGGCGGCGGTGCGCTACGACGCGGCGGGGCTGCCCGAGGACGAATTGCCTGACTGGCGGGCCCATCTGCGCGAACGCGGCCATCTGCTGATCCCGCTTGTCGTCCTGATCACCCTGCTGGTGAAGGATTTCTCACCGCAATATGCGGTAACCTATTCCATCCTGACGGTGCTGGGCGTCTCCTGGTTCCGGCGTTCGACCCGGATGGGCCCCAAAAAAATCGTCGAGGCGCTGGAGAATGGCGCCAAGGGCGCGGTGTTGGTCGCCATCGCCACAGCCTGCGCCGGCATGATGGTCGGCATCTTTGAAATGACCACCGTCGGCCTCAAGCTCGCCCAGCAAGGCGCCGGATTCGCCGAAACCCTGTTCGGCGGCATGCTGCTGACCATGGCCGTTTCCCTTATCCTCGGCATGGGCGTGCCGCCGACGGTGAGCTACATCACCCAGGTCGCGGTGACGATCCCCATGCTGCTCGGTATGCTCACGAGCAGCGGCATCGATCCCTATACCGCGAAGGTCGTAACCCATTTCTTCGTCATGTATTTCGCGACGCTCGCGGTGCTGACCCCACCAGACGCGCTGGCCTCGATCGCGGCCGCCGGCGTGGCGCAAAGCCCGGTGATCAAGACCGCGCTGCACGCCACCCGCATCGCTTTCGTCGCCTTCATCGTGCCCTTCATGTTCGTTTACCGGCCGGCGCTTCTCACCCTCGACAGTGGGTGGGCGATCCTTCTCGCAGTCCTCTATGCCGTCATGGGGATCGTCGTGCTGTCCGCCGCGCTGGAGGGCTATGCCTTCCGCAAACTGACGCTGGTCGAGCGTCTGCTCGGCTTCGCCGCCGGCTTTGCCCTGGTGGTGCCCGATCCGGTTTTCGACACGGTCGGGCTCGCCCTGTTCGCGCTGCTCGGCGCCATGCAGTTTTGGGCCTGGCGGCAAAAAAAGAAGAGCGCCTGAACCGGGCTTTTTGCCTCCCGAATACCGTCTTTTAGTCCAGAATCCTACTGTGCATGGGGTTGATCCTCGAAAAAAAGGTTTTTTACCCCCTGTACCCTTGATGGTGATCCGAGACGCGTTCGATCTGGCCCGTCACCGCACTTTCGCCTTCAGCACTTCCTGGGTCTCGCCGACCGCTTCGCCGGTTGCCATGTCGAGGGCCTTGCGTTGCGGGCCGGTGGCGCGCAGGACCTCGAGGCCTTTTTCACCCCAGCGGTCGCAATAGAGCTCGACAATGTTGCCGTCCGGGTCGTGCATATAAAGGCTGTTGGTGATGTTATGCTGGATCGGCTCCAGCGCGATCCCGGCTTCGGTCAGCTCCTTGTGAGCCGACTGGAGTTCGGCGAAATCGCCAAGCTGCCACGCCATATGCACCAGCCCGGGCTGGGTTGGATCGGGCGGCGCCCCGGTGGCGCGCTGCACCAGGGCGATATCGTGGTGCTGTTGGCCGAGCGACAGGAAAGCGATCTTGGACTCGCGAAGGTCAGAGACCACCTCCGCTCCGGTGACCTTGATGTAGAAGGCAAGCGACGCCTCCAGATCGCTGACATTCATCACGATATGCCCAAGCTTGCGTGCCTTGACCATGGGTTCTACCCTTAGGCGTTCAACGCCGGCAACGGATCGCGGCCGCGGATCAGGTCAGAGCCTTTTTCGCCGATCATCAGCGCGCAGGCGTTGGTATGGGCCGACACCAGATCGGGCATGGCCGAGGCATCCACCACACGCAGACCTTCGGTGCCCTTTACCCTGAGATCGGGATCGAGCACCGCATCGGGGCCGGTTCCCATGGGGCAGGTGGCGACCGGGTGTTCGACGGTGCCCACCGTGTTGCGGATCCATTCATCGAGTTCGTCATCGGTTTTATAGGCCGGATTAGGCTCGACCTGCTCGCCGCGATAGGGGTCGAGCGCGCTTTGATAGGCGACATCGCGGGCCCGCTTGAAGCCATGGCGCAACCTCGGCAGATCAGACGGATGGGAGAAGAAATTATAGTCGATGACAATGGGATCCTGCGGATTGGTCGAACGCAGCCTGACTTCGCCCCGGCTTTCCGGATGCATCAGGGCGGCGCGGATGCCGAACCCGTCCACATAGGGTTTCTTGAAGCCGGGCAACCACATGTGAACGTCGCCGGGGACACCGCGGAACAGGAATTCGATATCCGGCACCTCAAGCGACGGGTCGGTTTTGACGAAGGCATGCATGCCGCCCGGAACGACAGTCCCGGGACCGGTGCCGAACAGATAGGCACGGATCATGTTGAACGGCATGCGGTCGAAGCGCATGTCGTCGAGGAATTTGCTTTTGTTGGTGGGGCGGGTAAAGAACAGCGACACCACCAGATGGTCCTGCAGATTCTTGCCGACCGGCAGATCGACGACGGTGTCGATCCCCATCTGGCGCAGATGATCGGCCGGGCCGATGCCGGACAGCATGAGCAGCTGCGGCGAATTGAACACGCCGCCGGACAGGATCACTTCCCTGGCGGCATCGACTGAAACCGTCATGCCGTCCTTGATATATTCGACACCGGTGGCGCGCGTCCCCTTCATGATGACTTTGCTGCCATGGGCGCGGACTTCGACCGTCAAATTGGGGCGTTTCATGGCCGGCTTGAGGAAGCCGGCGGCCGAAGAGCAGCGCCGGCCGTTGCGAATGGTATATTGGCTGCGGCCGAACCCTTCCTGCTGGACGTTATAATCCTCCGATATGGGAAAGCCTTCGGCACGCCCGGCTTCGAGCCAGGCATCGAACAGCGGATCGCGGGTTTTGGCCCATTGGGTGCCGATGGGACCGGCGCCGCCGCGCGACGAATTCTCGCCGTCTTCCCAGCTCTCGCACCGTTTGAAATAGGGCAGCAGCTCAGGATAGGACCAGCCCTTCGCGCCGTTGCGCGACCAACGGTCGTAATCGCCGCGATGTCCGCGGGTATAGGCCATCATGTTGATCGACGAAGAGCCACCCAGCACCTTGCCCCGTTTGGCCCGCAGCACGCGGCCATTGAGCCCGGCAACCGGTTCGGTGTCATAGCCCCAATCGTGCAGCCCATGCTCGTGCATCTTGCCGATCCCGAGCGGGATATGAATGAGCGGATCGAGATCGCGCCCGCCGGCCTCGAGGATCAGCACACGCACGGCCGGATCTTCGGTCAACCGGTTGGCCAGAACGCAGCCGGCCGATCCGGCGCCCACAATGATGTAATCGTACCCTTTTTTAGTGCTCACGGTTCCCTGTTCCCCCTGTGGCGTTCATGCCTGCCTGTTATAACGCTATTGCAGCGGAAGGAGGTGCCGGTGGCAAGGGGCTCGTGACTAAAATTACCTCACACCAAAAACTTCAGATCCGACGTAAAGGTGGGATAGGCGAAGACGCTGCTGCCGATCTCCTGCGCGGTGACGCCGTATTTTATGGCGAAGGCGAACAGATGGATGACCTCTTCCGCGCCATGGCCCACCATATGAGCGCCGAGAATCTTCCCGCTACCGTCTTCCACCAGTACTTTGGCGTAGGACGCGGTCTCGGCATAGGTGCGGGCCGACCGCCAGGAGGTCATGTCATTGGATTTGGCGGTGAAGGTGAGACCCGCCTTGGTCGCTTCTTCCTCGGTCATGCCAACGCTGGCCAGCGCCGGTACCGTATAGACCGCGGACGGCATGCCGGTATAGTCCGGCACCGCGCTGTCCTCATCGATCAGATTCCGGCCGACAATTCGTCCTTCGTAAGACGCTATCGGCGACAGCTGCGCGGTGGACCACAGCGCATCGCCAGCGACATAGACATGGGGGTTGGACGTGCTGCGCAAATGATCGGTCACAGCGATGCGGCCGCCATCATGTGCAATCCCGCCCTTATCCAGCCCGAGCCCCTCCACATCGGCGACCCGCCCCGTACCATTGGCGACCACCGCAGCCGTAGCTTCGCGCCGCGCGCCGTCCTTTTCATAGACCACCGTATAGGCGCCGCCCGATTGTTTGATCTCGACCACCTTCACATCCGTGACCACATCGACGCCGATGCGCAGGGTCTCGGCATGAATAACATCGACCGCGTCTTTTTCGAGGCGGGGCAGCAGGCGGGGCAGGGCTTCCAGGATGGTCACCTTGGTGCCCGCGCGGGCGAACACGTGGGAAAATTCCATGGCGATGACACCGCCGCCGATGAAGACGACAGAGTCCGGCTGACTGGCCATATCGAGGATGTCGTCGCTGGTGATGGTGTGCTCCCACCCCGGAATGGGCAAGGCGCGGGGAACGGAGCCGGTCGCGATGACGATGCGATCAGCGGTGTACACGGTATCCCCGACGGCGATTTCGGCCGGGCCGGTAAAGCGCGCGCGGCCGTCGATCAAGGTGATCTGCCGCTTCTCAA
>JAQBTY010000092.1 GCA_027624735.1 Pseudomonadota bacterium
ACCCCCAAAAGGACGTTCAACCGCAGTTACCACATATAGACGAGCCTGAGTTAACGGGATAAGCCACGAATAATGTGTTATAATTTATATATTATTTTACTACATAAGTATAAATATACTATACTTTATTGTAATTATTATAATTTGACTTGTTCGTGAAATTATATATTTTCAATATTCTATTAAATTGATAACTATTTTGTTTTCAATACCCGCAGGGAAGAAGGGAAAAATTGTTATGTACACGATCGATATCGTGCAGCAGCTGCTGCTATACAGCCACATTCTTGTATTCGCCTTGGCGATGGCCGAGGTTCTGCACGAGGATTGGCGGATGCTGTGGGCAACCCGACTTGATATTCGGGGGCTCGAGAGCGCGGCCCAGCGCATAAAGTGGTTGCTATTCCTGTTGTGGGGGACAGGGATACCGCTTGTCGGGCTCAGCCTTGGCTGGGACTTCTCCGCCCTAGCCAACATGCCTAAATTGATGACCAAGATTATCGTGGCCAGCGCGCTCACGCTGAACGGTGTCCTGCTTCACTATGTAGCGTTCCCCGTGCTGAGCGGGCGGACACGGCATCGCCGCTTTTCCGCGGCGGTGGCATCGGTTCTCGGCGCCATCAGTACGGTAAGCTGGCTCTATGCTGCGTTTGTCGGCGCCGCCCGCCTGATCGCGCCAAAGATGACCATGGACCTTTTTCTCGGCATCTACGCGACGATGCTCGTGGGTGGGGTCGCGGTGGCGTTGCTCTTCATGCGCCAGCGCGTGGAGCGTATGATCTGTGCGCCAGCGGACCTGGACGGAGAAAACGAGGTTGCCGCTTTCAAGGCAATCGAGATAGCGATGGCCGCCGTCGGCCAGGCGCAGAGCCGGCTCATCGCCGCACGGGATAGCGTGTTGTCCGCGGGTGCCGCGGGGTTTGAGGACGAACAGGATGGGGCCACCGGCGCCCGCCATGACAGGGGCCAGGTGGTACTGGTGTCCTCGGCCTCACAAAACAGCGCCGTACCGGAGGCTGCGATGGCGGGTTGACGGTTCATCGCCTGCAATTTCAGGCGAATTGCTGAAAACGGCGGTCCTTCAGGGCCGCCGTTTTTTTGCCTGACCGCGGTGCGGCTGAGGCCCCAAGGGGGAGGCCCCGCCTATAGTTTTGCCAAATTAAGTAGATGCTAACCAGATTGTTGGAGCCTTGGCAGTGCGCCCTCACGAAGAGCGCGTATATTGTCTGCCCGGAAGGTTATAGCATGGCAACGATCTTGCCTTTCCCCGTCAAGAAACAGGTCCCCGCCTGGGGGCTAATGGAACAGGAATGTGATGCTATCCAGGCCGAAGCCTATGACCTGATGCTACAAGGACGGGCCACCGGCGTTAGCATACATCGCGACGGCCAATACATGTGCGTGTTCGATAATAAGGGAGAGCCTTACTCCATCGGCCGCGAGAATGGCATTTGTTACCTGTTCGACAATAATGAAATGGTGTTGGCCAGAAGCCAGCGTTTCGAGATCATCCTCGACGCCCTTGAAATGATGCTGCCGCCCACATCGGATCAGCCGGCTTAACGCCTCTTCGGGAAATCCGCTCCGACCGCCGCGCGCGGTGCGCGATAAATCGTGAGCCATGAATCTGACTTAACGCCAGTTGGTATTACAGGGACGATAATTCCTCTTCGTGGGCTGCCTCGATCAAACCGATCGCCGTCCTGATTTCATCTTTCGTCATGGTCTTTTTGAGATCCTTGATCAGCGGACCGAACTTCTCGCGAAATTGGCGGTGGTCTTTGTGCTCCGCCAACTTGAACCACTTATAGGCAAGGATATTATTGGGCGCGGTTCCCCAGCCTTCCCTGTGGGCGATGCCCAGACAGACAAGTGTCTCAGCCTCGAATTCCTTGGTTATCTGTTCCTCTCCCTTCCTGAACCAGTAGGATGCCCGATCCGGGTCAGGATCAAGATATTCTCCCTCGGAATAAATAACCGCGAGAGAAATCTGCGCATGACCAAGGCCTTTCTCCCCCGCGTCTTCCATCAATTGACAGCCTACCTGTATGTTTTGCTCCACGTAGTGTCCGAGCAGGTACAATAAGCCGAGTTGGAACAAACCTTCGGCGCTTCCCTGATCCGCCGCCGTCTTAAACCAGCGGAAGGCGAGCGCGATATCGCGCTTCGGGCCCTGCCACCCGCCAAAAAGCCGGGTAAGGAATCGCCCAAGGGCGCCCCATGTAGAAGGCGGCGGAAGATAGGTCCTGCCCAGTTGAACCTGCGCTTCGGCAAGACCCTGGCGCGCCGCCCGTTCGAACCACACTTGCGCTTTGCGTTCGTCTCTGTTGTCCGCGAAGCCGGTGATATGGCTATCGCCGAGGAAATATTGTGCACGGGCTATACCCATCCCCGCCATTCGCTTGAGCTGCGAAAGGGCGCGCCAGTGCCCCTGATCGGCCGCCCTGGCGTACAACCTGGCTGCCCGTTCGAAACTCTGCGGCATACCCAGACCCCGCTCGTTCAGCAAGCCAATCCGGAACTGGGCTTCCGCCTCGCCTTTTTTGGCCATCGCCGTCCAGAGATCGAGCGCGGCCTGGTAATCCCCGTCTCTTACCGACTTGTGGCCTTGTCTGCCCTTCCATAGCCAGCGGCTATAATAGGGAATGCACAACACCAGGCACCATTTGGTCGCGGTATACGGCCGCCGGTTATCCAGGCTGTCTTCGCGATTCCATTCGCTGAAACCGTAGTTGGCTCGAAACAGCATGGGTTGGCGCTTTTCGTTTCAATGCCGCGAAGCGACGGGCGTCAGGCAAATAGGATTGCTGACAACGCCATGATTTCACCTAAATGGTTGAAAAAGAGTTGTAATTTAGGGTTTACATAGGGTGGCGGAGCACGCCATCCGTCCCATAAGGGCGGAAAACCATCGGCTTTCGCCTGACTTTTCGAAAAAATCTATACGAAAGTATGGTTAAATTCGAAGCGTTGTCGAAAAGACGGGTAAAAAAAGATGACGGCGGCGCCCTTCGGCCCCGCCGTGATTTTAACAAAACTGTTTTTCTTGTTTGCTTGGCTAAGCGTACAGCCAGGGCTCGGCTGATTTTTGTTTGGACTCAAAGCTGTCGATCTGGTCCTTCTTCTGAAGGGTCAGGCCGATATCGTCGAAGCCGTTCAGCAGACAATGCTTCTTGAAGGAATCCACCTCGAACTTGATGACACCGCCATCGGGGCCGGTGATTTCCTGGGATTCCAGGTCGACGGTGAGCGTCGCGTTGGCGCCGCGTTCGGCATCTTCCATCAGCTTATCGAGCTCTTCCGGCGTGACCTTGATCAGCAGGATACCGTTCTTGGAACTGTTGTTATAGAAGATGTCGGCGAAATCGGTCGAGATCACGCAGCGGATACCGAAATCCAGCAGCGCCCACGGGGCATGTTCGCGCGACGAGCCGCAGCCGAAATTATGTCCGGCGACCAGGATTTGGGCGTTTCGGTAGGCCGGCTTGTTGAGCACGAAATCGGGATTTTCCTCGCCCGTCTTGGGGTCGAAGCGCAGCGGGTCGAACAGATTCTTGCCGAGCCCGGTACGGGTCAGGGTTTTCAGGAACCGCGCCGGGATGATCTTGTCGGTGTCGCAATTGACGATCGGCAAAGGCGCCGCGACGGCGGTGAGTTTGGTGAATTTTTCCATCGTTCTGCCCTTTCTATTCGTCAATCAGGTCGCGCACATCGGTCAGGTGACCGGTGATGGCGGCCGCCGCGGCCATCATGGGGCTGACCAGGTGGGTGCGCCCGCCGGGGCCCTGGCGGCCTTCGAAATTGCGGTTGGAGGTGGAGGCGGAGCGTTCGCCCGGCAGCAACATGTCGCCGTTCATGGCGAGACACATGGAACAGCCCGGTTCGCGCCAATGGAAGCCGGCCTCGGTGAAGATCACATCGAGGCCTTCCTTCTCCGCCTGGGCCTTCACCAGACCGGAGCCCGGCACCACCATGGCGTAAACGCTATCGGCCACCTTGCGGCCCTTGGCGACGGCAGCCGCGGCCCGCATGTCTTCGATCCGCGAATTGGTGCAGGACCCGATGAACACCTTGTCGACCGCGATATCGGTCATCCTGGTGCCGGGTTTCAGATCCATGTATTCGAGCGAGCGTTGCATGGCGGAACGCCGGTTGGCGTCGCTGACGCCGGCCGGATCGGGCACCACGCCGGTGATCCCGATCTCGTCTTCCGGACTGGTGCCCCAGGTGACCTGCGGGATGATGTCGCCGGCTTCGAGCACCACTTCGGTATCGTACTTGGCGCCGGAATCGGTCGGCAGCGTCTTCCAATAGGCGACGGCCTGGTCCCACTGGGCGCCCTTGGGCGACTGGGCCCGGCCTTTGAGATACGCGAAAGTCTTTTCATCGGGAGCCACCAGCCCGGCGCGCGCGCCGGCTTCGATGGTCATGTTGCAGACCGTCATGCGGCCTTCCATGGACAGATCCTCGATCGCCTTGCCCGCATATTCGATCACGTGGCCGGTGCCGCCGGCGGTGCCGATCTTGCCGATGATGGCGAGGATCATATCCTTGGCGGTACAGCCGAACGGCAGCTCGCCATTGACCGTGATGCGCATGTTCTTGGCCGGGCGCTGGATCAGCGTTTGAGTCGCCAGCACATGTTCAACCTCCGACGTGCCGACGCCGAACGCCAGTGCGCCAAACGCGCCATGGGTCGCGGTATGGGAATCACCGCACACCAGGGTCAGGCCGGGCTGGGTGAAACCCTGTTCCGGGCCGATCACATGGACGATGCCCTGCCGCACGTCGTTGATGGGGATGTAGGGCAGACCGAACTCGGCGGCGTTTTTCTCCAGCGTTTCGAGTTGGATGCGCGATTCGTCATCCTCGATCTCATCGGTGCCACCACGGCCCGGCGTTGTGGGCACGTTATGATCCGGCACGCACAGATTGGCTTCCGGCCGGCGCGCCCGGCGCCCCGCCTCGCGCAGACCGTCAAAGGCCTGCGCGCTGGTGATCTCATGGATAAGCTGGCGATCGATATAAATCAGGCAGGTGCCGTCATCCTGCACATCCACCAGATGGCTATCCCAGATTTTGTCGAACAGTGTTTTGGGACCAGACATGACCCTCTCTCCCTTTTCATAAACCGAGCCAGCCGATAACCGTTGGGCCGGGCGGTTTGTTTATCCCTGCAACCTTCAGTCCTGCTTGGTTTCCTCGGGCGCCGACTCAGCGGATGCGACCGCGACATCCGCCGCCTTGGCAACAGCCGAGGCGCCGACCCGGCGCTCGACTTTTTCAGCAATGCGCGCCCGTTTGCCGCGCAGCGCCCGCAGATAGTAAAGCTTGGCCCGGCGAACCACGCCGCGACGCATCACTTCGATGGTCTCGATCCGTGGCGAGTAGAGCGGAAATACACGTTCGACCCCTTCGCCATAGGAAATCTTGCGCACCGTGAAGGACGAATTCAGCGCCGAATTCTTGCGCCCGATGCACACGCCTTCGAACACCTGAATACGTTCGCGGGTGCCTTCGACAACCTTCACATGGACCCGCAATGTATCACCGGCGCCAAATTCGGGTACCGGCTGACCGTTTGTCAGCTTGGCGATTTCTTCCTGTTCCAGCTGTTCGATAATATTCATGATCCTAATCCTTTATTGCGAGTGTTTGGTTCTGGTGACGGGCCCAAAGATCGGGGCGCCGTTCCCGTGTAATGCGTTCGGCGGCCGCACGCCGCCAGTTTCTGATTCTTTCATGATGACCGCTCAGCAGAAGCTCAGGTACCGCACGGCCGCGCCACTGTTCGGGCCGCGTATAGTGGGGATATTCGAGCAAATTCCCTTCAAAACTTTCTTCCGCAAGTGAATCCGCCGCGCCGATCACGCCGGGCAGCAGCCGTACGCAGGCATCGATCAGCGCGATTGCCGCCGGCTCGCCGCCGGACAGGACAAAATCACCCAGGCTGAGCTGCTCGCACGCGTGTTCTTCGAGAACCCGCTCATCAACCCCTTCGAAGCGGCCGCATAGCAGGGTGATCTCGGGCTCCGCCGCCAGCGCCTTGACGCGGTTCTGGTCGATGGGCTTGCCGCGCGGAGTCAGATAGATCGGCCGGGTCAAGGAAGCAACCGACGTCAGCGCGGCATCGATCACGTCGGCGCGCATGACCATGCCGGGGCCGCCGCCGAACGGAGCGGCATCCACCGTCGCGTGCTTGTCATGGGCGAAGCGCCGGATATCAATGGCATCGAGCGCCCAGACACCCTCATCCAGCGCCTTGCCGGCCAGCGAGAAGCCAAGCGGTCCGGGGAACATGCCGGGAAACAAAGTCAGCACCCTGGCAGTCCAGAGGGGGGTGTTTTCAGGCGTCATGATCCGCCTCCCGGTCTTTTTCTACGAGGTCGTTTTCCACGGGTTCTTTTTCCACCGGCTCCAGCAACCCGATCGGCGGATCGATTTCGATACGGCCGGCCGCCAGATCGACCACCGGCACAATGGCGCGGGTAAAGGGCACCAGAATGGTAGCGCCCCGGCTTTCCCCCACCTCAATCATGGGGCCGGTGCCGAAATCCTGCACCGACAAGATCACGCCGATAGACTCGCCATCGACGGTTTCCACGGCAAGCCCGGTCAGATCCTCGAAATAGAACTCATCAGGATCGGGCGCCGGCAGGGCCGCGCGCGGCACGTAAAGCTGCACGCCGCGCAGCGCTTCGGCCGCGTTGCGGTCGTTCACGCCCGGGATGCGCGCGACGACTTGCGCCTTCGCCATCCTCATGATTTCCAGTTCGAACATCCGTTCGCCTTTTTCGTCACTAACCGGTCCATAAGCCGCGACACCTTCTGGCGCCTCGGTGTAGCTGGTGATCCGCACCCACCCCCGAATGCCATGTGCGCCGGCGATACGACCAACACAAACCCGGCTATCGAGGTCCGGTGCCACCGCCAGCCCGCCGTGCTAGCCGGGCCTATGCCGTCTTCTCTTCTTCCGCCGCAGCTTCTTCCGCCGGCGCCTCTGCTACCGGGGCTTCTGCTACCGGGGCTTCTTCGACCGGTGCTTCTTCCACCGCCGGTGCTTCTTCCACCGCCGGCGCCTCTTCTACCGGTGGTGGCGCGGCAGCGGCTTCCTTGGCGGCTTCAGCGGCGGCGGCCTTGGCCTCTTCATTTGCCTTCATACGCTCCACCGCCTTCGCCTTGGGCAAATGCTGCTTGGTCTGTTCGCGGTATTTCGGCATCGGAATGATTTCCGCCGTACCGAGGAACTTGGCGACCCGGTCACTGGGGGTCGCGCCATGCGACAACCAATGCTTGATGCGTTCTTCGTTGATTTTCAGCCGTTCGGGACTGTCCTTGGCCAGCATCGGGTTGTAGACACCGACCCGCTCGATAAAACGCCCGTCGCGCGGGCTGCGGGAATCGGCGATAACGATGCGGTAAAAGGGCCGCTTTTTTGCCCCGCCGCGGGATAACCTGATTTTCAATGCCATCTTCTGTTCAGATCCTTCTTTGGTTTACCAAAACCGGCTCCGGTCGGTTCCCTCTCCCGACCGCCAAAAAAAATACCGGTGGTCGGGAGGGGGAACGGGCCGAAGCCGCAATTCTAAAGAGTCTACCGCTGCATCAGCCCCGCCAGGCCTTGCCGCATCATTCCTTTTTTACCGAGCTTGCCCATTCGCTTCACCATCCGGCTCATTTCCTGGAACTGCTTCAGTACGCGATTGACTTCCTGCACGGTCGTGCCCGAGCCGGCCGCGATACGGCGCCGGCGCGAGCCGTTGAATAGTTTCGGATTGCGCCGTTCCTTGAGCGTCATGGACAGGATGATCGCTTCCTGACGGGCCAGCATCTTGTCGTCCACGTTGGCGTTGGCCATCTGGTTCTTGATCTTACCGACACCGGGCAGCATGCCCATGATACCGCCCATGCCGCCCATCTTGCGCACCTGGCTGAGCTGTTTCGCGAAATCGTCAAAATCGAACTCGCCTTTCTGCAGCCGCGCGGCAAGCTTTTCGGCTTCTTCCTCATCGACGGTCTCGGTGGCCATTTCGACCAGCGACACCACGTCGCCCATGCCGAGAATACGCGACGAAATTCGATCGGGATGGAACACTTCCAACGCGTCGATCTTTTCACCGGTGCCCAGCAGCTTGATGGGACAGCCGGTGACCGCCCTGATCGACAATGCCGCGCCGCCGCGCGCGTCGCCGTCGATGCGGGTCAGCATGATACCCGTGACATGGACGGCTTCATGAAACGCCTGGGCCGCCTTGACCGCGTCCTGGCCGGTCATCGCGTCGGCGACGAACAGCGTTTCCACTGGCTTGGTCAGCGCGTGGATCGACGCCGCCTCTTTCATCAGCACGTCATCGATATGCAAACGGCCCGCGGTGTCGAGCAGCACGATGTCGTAGCCTTCCTTGCGCGCGGTCTCCATGGCGCGCCGGGCGATGATCTCGGGCGTTTCCAGCGGCACGATGGGGAGCGTGCCGATGTTGTTTTCCTCGCCCAGAACTTTCAACTGCTGCTGGGCCGCCGGACGGCGCACGTCGAGCGACGCCATCAGGGCCTTCTTGCGGTAGCGGTCCCTCAGATGCACCGCAATCTTGGCGGTGCTGGTGGTTTTGCCCGAGCCCTGCAGCCCGACCATCATGATGGCCGCCGGCGGCGTTGCCGCAAGATTAAGCTCGACCGAGCCGCCGCCCAGCATCTCGGTCAGATGATCGTTGACGATCTTGACCACCATCTGGCCCGGCGTGACGCTGCGGACAACTTCTTCACCAACGGCGCGGGCGCGGACGGCCTCGACAAAATCTTTCACCACCGGCAACGCGACATCGGCTTCCAGCAACGCAACCCGAATGTCGCGCATGGCCGCATCGACGTCGGCTTCGGACAGCGCGCCGCGCTTCTTCAGCCGGTCGAAAACATCTGTCAGACGATTGCTAAGTGACTCAAACAACAGCGAATTCCCGTTTAAATTCTCCGCAACGCAAAACACATCGGTGCGCGACACTCGCGGACCAATGGACACCCTAGGGCGCGGCAACTCTTACAATTTGCCTCTGGGTGGCGGGAAAGTGCCGCTTGAACGACCCAATGTCAAGGAAAACACGTGAGTTTTTAGCGCGCGATCAACGATCCACAAAGACCGGCCGGCGCGACAGGGGCATGAGGGACTGGCGTGTCGGGATATAGTGTCGCTGGCGCGGACGTGGCGTTACCGGCCTTGGGACCGGTCGCACGGACGCCAGGGGCTGGCGCAACGACGGGGACAGGAAGCGGGCGCCCGAGGTTACGATCCAGGTATGGTCGGTCTGTTTCGGCAGGGCATCGTGTTTCATCATAGCCTCCGGTTCCGGGCGCTTCGCATAGCTCGGGCTTGCTTCGGACGCGCGTTCCGTGACGCGGCACTGACGACAGACACGCAAGATCCATGCCAACTATCGGGTTTCTCGTAACTTCAATGCCTTAGCGGCGAACAAGAACGGCGATAGTCGGCTGATTGTAAAATCCACCGACAGTAATACCAAGGATCGCTGATATTGACGCGCTCGGTATCCGATGCGACATAGTTGTCCAGAAAAAAACGCAGGGAGCAAAATCATGGCGTCGGACCTCATCCCCTTCAACGTAGGCGAAGCATCGCCGGCCAACACGTTTTTCGCCATCTGGATGGCGCAGGCGGCAGGGCTTTACGCGGAAAACGGGCTCGATCTTGAGATCGTGAAGATGGTCGGCGGCTCTGATACCGGGCCGGCGCTCAGCGAAGGCCGCATCCAGTTGATGCATATCGGCATGTCGTCAGTGGTTCGCGCCAACGCGGCCGGGTTCAATACCATTACCATTGGCTCGCTGAGCAACGTCATCCGAAGCACGCTCTTTACCGCCGCCGGGATCACCACGCCGGACCAGATCAGGGGCGGCGCGGTGGGCATCAGCAGCGCCGGATCGGAAAGCGAGCTCACCACCGTCGTGGCGCTCGCAAAACTCGGTCTCGCGCGCGACGATGTCACGCTCAAGGAAATCGGCACGCTGCGGCTGCCGCCGTTGCGCGCCGGCGAGGTGGTGGCCACCATGCTGGGCGAGCCCTACCGCAGCGAAGCCTTCGCCGCCGGCGACCATGCCATCATCGATCTTCTGGCCGACCGTATCCCCTGGCTCTATAGCGGGCTGGTGGTGGATAAATCCTATCTGGCCGGCAACCGCGACGCGGTGCTGCGCTTCATGCGGGCCACGGTGGAAGGCAATTATCTCGGGGTCAGCGACCCGGAGCGCGCCAAACCGGTCATGGCGCGGATGCTCAACATCGCCGATCAGAAAAATCTCGACGTCACCTACGACAATTTCAAGACCTACACGCCCCTGAACGCCGAACCGACGCGCGAAGGCGGTCAGGCGATCATCGACACCGTGATCGCGCCCGGCGCCAGCCGCAATGTCGATGACTACCAGGACTGGAGCATCCACGAGGCCCTCAAGGCGGAGGGATTTTTCGACGCCATGGCGCGAAAATACCAGGTGTCATAAGGCCGGGCGCGCGGGCCGTTATATTCCTGTCCGTCGCGGCAAAGAACGCCGGCGGTCCCGCCAGGCGCGCTTGTGGACCCCTGCGAGGCCGCTACTTTATTTTCCCAACAATCAGGGCGTTCCGAGCAATCAGGCCACAAGCCGGACTATATTGCTGGCTTTGGTCCTGACCGCCGTCACCCATTTCGCGGGAACCTTGCGGTGGAGTTTCTTGGCGCACTGAAAGTCGTAACACAGCGGTGAAAAACTGCGTGCCACTATGGTTCCTGCGACATTCCATCGCTTGATCATTACCTGCTCGGACAGCTTAAAAGCCGGTCTGGATTCCTCATGTCGCATCGTTGTCCCTCTCTCTCTTTTTTTCAGCCCTGTTACCGCTTTGTTGGGGGCGTCACCTTTTCTGCAACATCCCGGCCACGAAAAGCCGCAGCATCAGGTCCGACACCATGTTAGGAGCATTTCCTTGCCCCCGCCAAGCAGGAACCTTCGGCTGAAGCGTCAAAACGAGGAGTTGTCCACAGCAATGTCAGGTTATTACAATTCTATTTGGGTTGGATCAGTCACGTCCGCGCCTTACAGTATGGATGGCGCTGTGTTTTCGTTTCAGCCAATAGAAGGATGACAGCGATGCTTGATGCCTTGGTACCGGCCGCCGGACCTGCCGTCTGGATGGGAAGCGACCTTGCGAAAACCGACGATTGGAACATCCGGCTGACGCCCGAGGACATAGAGGAGCTGGACGAGGCGCTGGCCTCACCTGATCTGAAAAATATCCCGATACAGAAGATCACCGCCGCCACCTTCCCCTTGCCCAGGCTCGGCCTTCGGCTCAGGGCCTTCGCCGGGGAGCTCGAGAACGGCCGCGGCTTCGGAGTCATCCGGGGCGTTCCCGTCGAAAATTATACCGAAAAATATACCGAAGAAGCCTGCAAGATCCTGAGTTGGGGCCTCTGCTGCTATCTCGGCACCGGCATCCCGCAAAGCCGCCAGGGCGACTGGATCAACCACGTCATCGATCTCACCGATGTAACATCGACGACCAAAACCGACCTTGCCCACATCGTCGACCGCAAGGAATTGCGCGCCAATCACGAAGGCGGAGAACTGAGGTGGCATACGGATTCGACCGATATGATAGCCCTGTTCTGCCTGAAAAAGGCCAGGAACGGCGGCGCGAGCCGGCTGGCCAGCTCCGCCCAGGTGCACAATCTGATTCTGGCGGAAAACCCGGCCTGTTTGCAGGCCCTGTATGACGGGTACTATTACCTGTCTCTGGCCGACGACAACGATGACGAAAAGCCCCGCCTTTCGGCCGAACGGGTTCCCGTCTTCAGGCAAACCGGAAAATCGGTATCGTTCTACTATATCCCGCAGGTCGTGGAACGCGCCATTGACCGGGCCCATGTTTCCTACAGCGCCGTGGAAAACGACGCCCGGGCGCTGATCCAGTCGGTGGCGAATTCAAGCGGTGTCCCGCTTGATTTTACGCTTGAGCCGGGCGATCTGGAGGTCATCAACAACCGCATCGTCATGCATGCAAGAGAGGAATACGAGGATGACCCGGACGTCGATCACCGCCGTCACCTGCTGCGGGTTTGGATGGCCGCGGAACCGGAAACGGAAACAGATACCTTCCGCCTGCCATCGGATCGGTACCGTGCCCGGCTTGCCCGTACCGCGGCGGCTTCCCTCGAATCGCGCCCTGCTTGACGTAAAGCCCCCAATCGACGCCTAATCGCAGCCATGAGTGACGGGACCGTCTTTGCTTCTTTGCGCCGTGCCGACCGGGTATGGGCGGTAGCGTCAATCCATGGCGAGGCCGACCGGTTGCGCCGGCTGCACGCCGATCTGGCGCGTCGCATCGCGCCCAATGACCGGCTGGTATATCTCGGCAATATCCTCGGTCACGGACCGGCGGTCCAGGATGCGGTCGATCGCGTGATGTCGTTCCGCCGGCTCATATTGGCGCGGCCCAACGCGCTGGTCCAGGACGTCGCTATCCTGCGGGGCGCGCAGGAAGAAATGTGGCAAAAGCTGCTGCAGCTTCAATTCGCGGTCAATCCGGCGGAAGTGCTCGACTGGATGCTTGAACAGGGTGTCGGCGCGACGCTCAATGCCTACGGCAGCAGCGCCGTGGAAGCGTCGCGCGCCGTTCGCCAAGGCGCCCTTGCCATCACCCACTGGACCACGAAGCTGCGCCGGGATTTCCAGGCCACCGGGCATCAGGCGTGGCTCAGCGCGCTGAAGCATGCCGCCTACACCCGCGAAGGCGATCTGTTGTTCGTCAATAGCGGCATCCGACCCAACCGGCCGCTGGATGCCCAGACCGACGCGTTCTGGTGGGGCGCCAGCGATTTCGATTCCATCAACGACCAATATGGCGATTTTCGCAAGGTCGTGCGCGGCTATGACCGCAAGCATCGCGGCGTCGTCACCGAAGAATTCACCATCACACTGGATGGCGGCTGCGGCTTCGGCGGCCCGCTGCTGGCCGGCTGCATCGAACGCGACGGCACCCTGGCCGAGGTGTTGGAGGCTTAGGCGGTGGGCTGGGACCGAGCCAGACCACGCCCACTCCGGACCTCCCCCCGGTTGCGCGGGGCGGTTACCAGCCCGTTGACGAAGTCTGCACTGGACGGATGCGGCGTGGTCTGATTCTCTGATGTCCTGATTT
>JAQBTY010000093.1 GCA_027624735.1 Pseudomonadota bacterium
TCCGCCGCCGGCAATCAAGGCGCGAAACGGCTTGCTGAAGTCGCGGCGGCCGGCAAAAAGGTAATGATTGATTTCCGCGATATGGCTGGGTGATCCGGTAATCAGCCGTGTTTCTTCGTCCGACGGGTCGCGCGGTGGATAGGGATAGGCCTCATACTGGAGGCGGAGGGGATCGTCCTCGGTCACGTTAAATACCACAGCGAAGACTTGCCTTCCGGGCCCCAGATTCGGATAGTCGGGGAAAGGAGAAATAGTGCCTCATGCGTGGATATTTTGGAATTGGCGTTGAAGGGCTGAGCAAGCCTATGAACGCGGGAAATTTGTATCGGTCGGCTCATGCGTTTGGCGCGAGTTTCGTGTTTACCGTTGCGTCCAGCTACGATCCGGACATCCGCAAATCGGATACCTCCGACGTTACTGGTCAGGTTCCGTTCTATAGCTTTGAAACCCTTGAGTCGATGCGCCTGCCCGAAGGGTGCGCCCTGGTTGGGGTGGAAATCACTGATGACGCAATTGATCTGCCCAGCTTTCAACATCCGCGTTGCGCCGCCTATGTTCTCGGCATGGAGCGGGGAAGCCTGTCCCCGGAGCTGGTCAATTGTTGTGACCATGTGATCAAAATTCCGACACTTTTCTCCCTAAACCTTGCCACTGCCGGCGCGATCGTGATGTATGACCGTCTGATTTCCGTGCAGCGGTTCGGTGCGCGCCCCGTCGTACCGGGCGGGCTGATTGAGCCGATACCGCTGCACAAATTTGGCGAGCCGGTTATTCGGCGCAATAGACCAGGTCTTAAAGCCGCATCGCCCGCCATCGGCGGCGGCCACAAGGCATAGAGAAGGGACCGATGAAGCGGTACGGTAAAATTTTAGCTTTTCGACTTTTAGGCTGTGTTGCCCTGATTTTCCTGGCATCTGGAGCCGCGGGAGCGGCGGAGCCGAAGACTCCGGGAACCTTCAAGAATTGGTCGGCCTATCTGCTGGTCGAGAACAAGGACAGAATTTGTTATCTCCATGGCGAGCCGGGCAAATCGGCGGGAAAATACAAGAAGCGCGGCGATACCTATATGCAGGTGACCCACCGCACCGGCGCCAAGGCCCGCAATGAAGTGTCCGTGACCGCGGGCTATACCTATAAAAAAGACAGCGCGGTGACGCTGACCATTGATGGGAAGAAGTTCGTTCTGTTCACACACGCCGATACGGCCTGGGCGGGGGAGGAAAACCCCGACGACAAGCTGGTCGCCGCCATGCGGGCCGGGCACACCATGGTGGTGGCGGGCGCGTCGAGCCGCGGAACAGCGACCGTCGACAGCTATTCGCTGGCAGGCTTTACCGCCGCGCACAACGCAATCAATAAAGCCTGCGGAATGAAATAGGCCGGCGGCGACCGGTAACACCAGCAAAAGGACAAAGGAAAATGGCAGAAGGGTTCAATGCGAAGACGGCCTACAGCGTGGCCAACAAAGTCATGATCGTCACTGGCGGCGGCACCGGTATCGGCAAGGTGTATAGCCAGCGGCTCGCCGAATCCGGGGCCAAGGTCGTGCTGGCCGACATCGCGGCGGAGGAATCGAACGCCGTGGCGGCATCGATCCGGGAGGCGGGCGGCGATGCGTTGTCGGTGCCGACCGACGTCACCGATGAAAATGCGGTTCAGGCCATGGCCGACAAGGCGGCGGATACTTTTGGCGGCATCGACGGGCTGATCAACAACGCCTCGCTGATGAGCGTCCTGCCGCGCGGCGACTGGTTCGATATCAAGGCCGACCGTTGGGATTCAGTGATGGCGGTCAACCTCAAGGGCATATTCCTGTGCTGCCGGGCGGTCTATCCCTACATGCAGAAACGGGGCGGCGGGTCGATCGTCAACATCTCGTCGAGCCGGATCTGGGAAGGCAATCCCAACCGGCTGGATTACACCACGTCCAAGGCCGGCGTGGTCGGTCTGACGCGCGCGCTGGCCCGTGAGGTGGGCGACGACAAGATCAGCGTCAATGCGGTTACGCCCGGCTTCACCATGAGCGAGACCCAGATCGCCTCCTCGTCGTCCAATTACATGGGCGGCCGGGACGACGGCAAATGCTTCAAACGGCCGCAATTCCCCGACGATCTGGTCGGCGCGGTGATTTTCCTGCTGTCAGACGCGGCGGGGTTTATGACCGGTCAGACGATAAACGTGGATGGCGGCATGTACATGCACTAGGCTGCGGGTTCCCGACCTGTTGCGTCCCTACCATTCGGAGCCTTGATGGCCGATCCTGATTCTCGTCCGCAGATGAAGCGGAACGTTGCGCTGCTGGCGTTGTGCCAGGCGGCTTTCAACAGCTCCACGGGCGTGGTGCTCTCGATCTCGGCGCTGGTCGGGCTGGCGCTGGCACCCAACGCGTCCTTCGCCACATTGCCACAGGCCCTGCAGTGGGAAGCGACCGCGGTATTTTCCATACCGCTGGCCCTGATCATGCGGAAATTCGGCCGCAAGCCGGGATTTATCGTCGGCGCCCTGTTTGGCTCGGCCGGCGCGCTGGTGGCGGCGATGGCGATCTTCCAGCAATCATTCGCGCTGTATCTGACGGCCATCGTACTGTTCGGTGCGTATACTATTTCCGGACAGACCTACCGCTTCGCCGCCGCCGATGTGGCAACCGAAAGATGGCGCAGCATCGCGATTTCACTGGTGATCGGCGGTGGTGTGGTTGCCGCTTTCATCGGGCCGGAAATCGCTAAATTGACGCACCACTTGACCGCCAGCTGGCTCGGCAACGACCCGTTCGCGCGCGCCATCGAGTTTATCTGCGGCCCCGGTATTGCCGCGGCGACGGCTGGGGCGGCCGGCCCCAACCCGCCCTACCAGTTCGCCAGCACTTTTATCGTGCTGGCGTTTATTCCGCTGGTCCTGATCGCAATTGTCTCGATCGTTCAGTTCCCGCCGAAGGTAGAACAAAAGTTCGACAATACGGGGCGCTCGCTCCGCGCCATCGCCGCCCAGCCCTCGTTCATCGTGGCGGTCCTTTGCGCGGTGATCGGTTGGGGTGTGATGGTGTTGATGATGGCGGCGACACCGCTGGCCATGGTCAGGGAATACGGCCACAGTTTCGAACAGGCGGCAACCGTCGCCCAGTGGCACATGGTGGGCATGTTTGCCCCGTCGTTCTTTACAGGCTGGCTGATCGGCCGTTTTGGTGTGCTCAATATCCTCATCGCCGGTCTGGTGCTGTCCACGAGCGCCGCCCTGATCGGCATGTCGGGCGGCACCATGGGCTATTTCCTGGCCGCCAATATCTGCGTCGGCACCGGTTGGAATTTCCTGTTTGTCGGTTCCACCGCGCTGTTGACCAGGGTTTACCGGCCCGAGGAAAAGAACAAATGCCAGGGGCTCAATGACGCGCTGGTTTTCCAGTCCGTCGCCGCCTTTTCGTTTTCCGCCGGGCTGCTGCAGAATGCGGTCGGCTGGACGACGGTCTGCATGGTGCTTATACCCTTTATCGTGGTGGTCTTTATCGCCGTGCTGTGGCTGAAACTAACCTCCCGCGCGGCGCCCGCCGGGCAGGGACAGCCCGGTGCCGCCGCTGCCGAATAAACAGCATCATTTCGTTTTCCCGATGAATTTTCTATAGTACGGACCATGGAAGCCTCTGTTCAAAGCACTGCTGATACGAAAGACGTCCCGCTGACATCGGCCGATGAAGGGCGGGTCAATCTGATCGGGTTGAGCCGCGCCGAGCTTGAGGCCGTCATCACCGGTTTCGGTCTGCCGGCGTTTCGCGCGCGCCAGATCTGGCACTGGATCTACCACCGCGGCGCCACCGTGTTCGACGACATGACGACGCTGGCCAAACCGGCGCGGACCCTGTTGTCGGAACGCTGCGTTCTCTCCCGGCCGTCGGTGGTCAGCGAACAATTGTCGGAGGACCGGACCCGCAAATGGCTGCTGCGGGTGCCCGGCGGGGGCGATGTGGAAACCGTCTATATCCCGGAAGAAGACCGCGGCGCGCTGTGTATCTCCTCCCAGGTCGGCTGCGCGCTGACCTGCACGTTCTGCCACACCGGCACCATGGCGCTGGTGCGCAATCTGTCGGCCGCCGATATCGTCGGCCAGATGCTGGTGGCGCGCGATACCTATGGCGAATGGCCGTCGCCCCGGGGCGGCAGGCTGCTGTCCAATATCGTGATGATGGGGATGGGTGAGCCGTTGCTGAATTACGACAACGTGGCCAAGGCGCTCGGCATCATCATGGATAATGAGGGGATTTCCATCTCCAAGCGGCGCATCACGCTGTCGACCGCCGGCTACGTGCCCAACATGGCGCGCTGCGGCGAGGAGCTGGGGGTGAACCTTGCCGTGTCGCTGCACGCGGTCACTGACGAACTGCGCGACGAGATAGTGCCCCTTAACAAGAAGTTTCCCATCAAGGAGCTGCTGGCCGCGTGCCGCGCCTATCCGGGCGCCAATAACGCGCGGCGCATTACGTTTGAATATGTAATGCTAAAGGGCATCAACGATTCGGCCGCCGATGCGAAAGAGCTGGTGCGGCTGATCGAGGGTATTCCGGCCAAGGTCAATCTGATCCCGTTCAACGCCTGGCCTGGGGTGGCGTATGAATGTTCCGATGACGCCACTATCGCGCGGTTTTCCGACATCGTGAACCGGGCCGGCTATTCAGCCCCGGTCCGGGTGCCGCGCGGCCGCGACATCCTGGCTGCCTGCGGCCAGTTGAAAAGCGCCAGCGAACGCAAGCAGCGTGTCTAGATTTTCTAACTATTGCCGCAGATCGTTTTGAGGGCCTTCCAGTCGGCGTCAGAGAGCGCCGGCTGTACGTTCGCAGGGACGGCGTTTCGGGCCGCCTTGGCGCGTTCCCCGCTGGGCGGGTGGCTCGACATAAAGGACATGGCGCCCCCTACGCCGCCGTCTTCTTTGGACATGCGATCAAAAAAATCGGCGAATCCTTTCGGCGATATCTGGGCCCTGCTCAATATACCGAGCGCGATCCGATCGGAGGCCTGCTCTGCGTCGCGTGAATAGGCTGAGCTCAATAACGCCTGACCGGCCGCTCCGGTGATACCGCTGCCAAGACCGCCGAGCAGCACATTGAATACAAGGGACATGCCCATATCGCGCGCGACGGCTTCCGTCGGATCGCGGGAAATGACATGACCCATCTCGTGGGCCAGAATGCCGGCGACTTCGTCCGCGGACGTGGCTTCCGACAGTAATTTTTTAAAGACCACGATGCGGCCGCCCGGCGCCGCCAGCGCATTCACCATGTCGACATCAAGCACGATGATCGTAAAGCGGTAGGGCGTTTTGACCTGACTGACCAGGAGGCTCGTCAGGATGTCCAGCGCCAGCCTTCCGTCGGCTGTTTCGCATCGCTTGACCTCGCCTTTGGTGACGGCGCCGAAAATACCCTCGATATCGTCGACGACCGCATCTCCCAGCGATTCTTCCCAGGAGATCGGTATCAGCGGTGCCGCGATCCGCGGCAAAAAATGAATCGATGACCAGACGATCAGCCCGAGGGACACCGTCCCGGCCGTGGCCCATAAGACGCCGCGCTTCCGTTGCCGGTTGCGTCGGATACGATCCTCCAGATCAGGGCAGCGAATGCGCAGGGTATCGATGGTCGTCTGATCCGCGATGATCAATCTTGTGGCGTCAAGCTGGGACATGTGGCATCGGAAAGTCAGCGGCCGGTCATCGGGGTCTTCGCTGGCGTACCGAATATTTGCGTAGGGCCAGAACTGGTTGATACCATCCTCGGATATCTGGAGGCCCGCCGCGTCAAAACGCAGCGCTACCGAATAACGCGCCGCGGTCTGGCCATCGAAATATTCCGCCTGCTGGTTCATCGTTGTATTATATGCCGACTTCCAGCCCGCCACCGATATCGAACGCGTCGGCCAGGCCCTCACCTGAAGTGGGTCGTTCGGCGGCGCTTTGCAAAATGGCGTCGAGATCGAATTCGCCGATGAATTCCAGGCGTTCGGCGACCAGACGAATAAATCGGTGTGTCAGCATCACAAGACGCAAAATGGGTGAAATCAGGCCAAACACCACAAGAGCCGTGGCAATACTGGTGCCGGACAGGATCATCGCGTTCGCCTGCATCCAGCCTTGCGCATCTAACGATTGGTCCTGAAAAATGGTCGGCGCCACCGCGGCAAAGATCACACCGTAAAAGGTGACAACCAGCACCATCATCGCCACGACATAGGGGCAATAAATCCGCACCAAATTTCCGAACGTAACCGGCAGGGAAAACTGAATGCCCTGATAACGTGTCCGGCTCTGCAGATAGCGCATCCTGAACGCTGCGTATGAAATAAGAGAAAGGCCCAGGGTAAAAGGGGCGAGCACCAGCGACAGGATCCATTTTCCCATCATTTGACTGGCGCGTCCGTCGAACTCGAATTTCTGGCTGCCGAACCAGGTTTGCTGCATTTGATACCGGTAGAGCGCGATATCGCCGACCGGTCGGGCGATACCGAGCGTGACAATGGTCAATGCCATATATCCCATCATGCGCAGCGCATAGCCAACATTGGAGCCGGTTTGCCAGAATCTGATGCCCCTTAAAACAGTGCGCGACAGACGGTACCGCCTGGCGCGGAACGTTGCGTAGCCGATCAGGAACAGGATGAAGGCATATTGCAGGGCTGAGACCGTGATTTGCATCACGGCAGGTGTGCCGGCGAGGAAAAACTCGATTGCGTATGACGCGGCGCCAAGCGGTATTAGCACGGCCAAGGCGATCATAAAGCAAGGTACAGCTCTTTGCCGGTACCGGTATATTCAAACCGATCCCCCAAGAGGCTGATACGCGACGCCAGATAGCGGCGGATTTGGGTCTTACCCCAAAACCGGTAAAAACCGAGGGTCAGCAGCGACAGGATGGCGATCTTTGCCCCCATGCCAAACAGTTTGCCCGCCTGGCCGTCATAGGCGATCGCCGCGGTTTGGCCCCCGGGCCTCGGCCGTCCTGTGGCGTCGGGGGCGTGCGGATTGACGCCATATGTATCGTCCGTCATCAGGGCGGCTCCTCGTCTAAATCCTCAGTCTCGACCGTTTCAGACTACGTCATTTTCCTTAAAATCTGTCGACCATGGCGTAAAACGCGAAAAAATAGAAATATATTCTCGAAAAACCGCGTGGAATCGCTATCCACCGGAACCCCTTGTGAGCTTGCGGCTAATCCCTATACTGCGCGCGCAGTTTTCCGGGAGATACAAGGCCATGGCGGGACCCGCTAAAAATGATATAAAAAAGGTCGTACTTGCCTATTCAGGCGGGCTCGACACCTCTGTCATCCTGCGCTGGCTGCAGGAAGAATATGATTGCGAAGTGGTCACCTTCACCGCCGATCTCGGCCAGGGTGGAGAGGTCGAGCCGGCGCGGGCCAAGGCTAAAGCCGCCGGCGTCAAGGAAATCTTCATCGAAGACGTGCGCGAAGAATTCGTCCGCGACTTCGTGTTTCCCATGTTCCGGGCCAATGCGGTCTATGAAGGCGTCTACCTGCTGGGGACGTCCATCGCCCGGCCGCTGATCGCCAAGCATCAGATCGAGATCGCCAGGGCAACCGGCGCCGATGCGGTCAGCCATGGCGCGACCGGCAAGGGCAACGATCAGGTGCGGTTCGAACTCGGCTATTATGCGCTCAACCCCGATATCCATGTGATCGCGCCGTGGCGCGAATGGGATCTTGATGGCCGCCAGAAGCTGCTGGAATACGCGCGGCTGCACCAGATCGATATCCCGCGCGACAAGGAAGACGAGCCGCCCTATTCGACCGATGCGAACCTGCTGCATATTTCCTATGAAGGCCGTGCGCTGGAAGACCCGTGGGTGGCGCCGGACGAATCCATGTTCACCCGCTCGGTTTCGCCTGAAGCGGCGCCCGACAAGCCGCGGATCATCGAGGTGGAGTTTGATGCCGGCGATCCGGTGGCCATCGATGGCGAAACCCTGTCGCCGGCGGCGCTGCTGACAAAATTGAACGAGCTTGGCGGCGCGCACGGGATCGGCCGGCTCGATCTGGTGGAAAACCGCTATGTCGGCATGAAATCGCGCGGAATCTACGAAACCCCCGGCGGCACCGTGCTGCTGGCGGCCCATCGCGGCATCGAATCCATCACGCTCGACCGAGGTGCCGCGCATCTGAAGGACGAGCTGATGCCGCGCTACGCGGAGCTTATCTATAACGGCTTCTGGTTCTCGCCCGAACGCGAAATGATCCAGGCCGCCATCGATTGCAGCCAGCAGGCGGTTTGCGGCACGGTGCGGCTCAAGCTGTTCAAGGGATCGGTCAGCGTCGTCGGGCGCAAATCGCCGCTCAGCCTCTATTCGCAGGACCATGTCACGTTCGAAGCCGATCAGGTCTATGACCAGCGCGACGCGCAGGGCTTCATCAAACTCAACGCGCTACGCCTGCAACTTCTTCAGGCGGCGCAGAAACGGTTTGGAAAATAGAAAATAAGGGAGGCCGCGGATGCTGATTCTGTATCACGGGGTGACCTCGACCTGTTCCAAACGGGTGCGGATAACGCTGGCTGAAAAAGGTGTGGCGTGGGAAAGCGTGCATCTCAATCTGGCCAAACGCGAAAACCTCGATCCCGAGTATTTGAAACTCAATCCAAACGGCGTGATACCGACATTGGTCCATGACGGGCGCGTTCTTTATGAGTCCAATTTCATCATCGAGTATCTCGACGAAGTCTTTCCCGAGCCCTCTCTCCGTCCGGCCGATCCTTATGAGCGCGCCCACATGCGGATCTGGATGGACCGGATCGAGCATGTCTTGCACCGCAATATCAACATTGTGTCGTGGATCAAGCAGGGCCGCTACAAGCGTTTCGACGGCATGACGCTGGAAGAGCTGCAGGCGGTCTACGATAGTCAGGCGACGGAAGAAAAGCGCGCGCTCCTGAAAAAGCGCCTTGAGGATGGCGTGTCGGACGGCGATCTGGAGTTTGCCGAAGCGCGGGTTTCCGAGGTGCTGGATATGATGGATGACCAGCTGCGGGACCGCCCCTGGCTGTGCGGTGACGCCCTGTCGCTGGCCGATATCAGCGTTGCGCCCTTTATGGAACGGTTCGAGGCCAACAGGATGCCCGGCCTGACCGACTGGAACAAACGCCCCCGGCTGGGCGACTGGTGGCAACGCATGAAAGCATTGGAGTCATTCAAGAAAGCCTTCGCCTTCAGGCCGCCGGAAGAAGCCGCATAGCGGCGCTTCATTCCCGTCCTTCTCTTCTGACCTGATTGCCTGATATATTTACTCTGTTGATGACAGGGACATGTATCGGAAGAGCGCGATAAAACGGCGCCTCCGGGAAAGGCGATCCGATGAGCGAAGAAAAACCCGCGGGCAGAATACGGCAACTAAAAATCGGCGGCATCGGCCATCTGATTTTCGACAATCCGGCGCGGCGCAACGCGATGTCGCGCGACATGGTGCGCCAGGTGCCCGAGGTGCTCGCCGATTTCGAAAGCGATCCCGCCATCCGGGTGGTGGTCGTGTCGGGCGCCGGCGACAAGTCGTTCATTTCGGGCGCCGACATCTCGGAATTTGAAAAAACCCGCGCCAATGCGCAAGTGGCGCGCGAATCCTCGGCGGCGTCCACGGCAATGTTCGACGGGTTGCGCGCCTTCCCCAAACCGACGGTGGCCAAGATCAGGGGCTATTGCTTCGGCGGCGGCGTGGCGCTCGCCTGCGGCTGCGATCTTCGGGTCGCGGCGGACGACGCGCTGTTTTCCATTCCCGCGGCCCGACTCGGCATCGGCTACCGACCGACCTTCACACGCTGGGTGACCGATGCGGTCGGGCCGGCTAATGCCAAGGAAATTCTGCTGACCGCGCGGCGCTACGATGCCGCGGAGGCGTTTCGGATGGGGCTCGTTCACCGCGTGGTGCCGGTGGCTGAGTTCGACGCGTTTGTCGATGACTATGCCGGGCAGATCGCCGAAAACGCGCCGCTCTCCATGCAGGCCAATAAGGCGATCGTGAACCAGGTAGCCAACGGCCTGGGTTCGGCCGATCTCGATCTGTGCGCTGCCGAGGTCGACCGATGTGCCGACAGCGAGGATTTCAAAGAAGGCCGCCGCGCCTTCATGGAAAAACGCAAACCCGAGTTTCAGGGACGGTAGGCGCGATTACCCCGCGCCGGTTAGTGGCGAGTCGTTTTCGAACAGCGTATCGGCGGTTTCAGTCTCCGACTTTTATGGCGCTCGCAATAATTGCGACGACTTACCCCGGATCAATCCTTCTTGGTGGGCGGATTGTCCCAGCCCGCAAGCCGGTAGTAGTTCGCAACGGAGCGGGCCTCGAAACCATTCACGTCGAGGACACGCTGCCAGTATGCATCGGCCTTTTCGCGGATGAATTCCATGCCACCGACTCGCTCAATGTAACGCTCCATGAAGGTCGGCTCGCCGCCCAGCAAACCGAATTCTTCCTCCGACGCGAAAAATCCCCATCGACCCGTCTCGTCGAACAGCAACCGCTCCTGCAGTCGCGTCGCATATGTCTCATGATATGTCGATGTTATTGCGGGATAAGTCGGCCTAGTGGTTACCGCATCGTTCTCAGGGTTTAAGCAAGTGGGATACATGTGGATTATTCCACTGATGTCATCCTCGACCAGCAGGTCGAGAAGCGGCTGCAGTTCTGACCGCGGATCGTCCTTCGCCCATTCTAACAACTCTTTATCATTCATCGGAGATCCCCAAGAGATGTCCGTGCGATTCGAGCCGACGAGCGATCCTCGGATGATCACTTTGATCCAGGATTCTTCCCTGAAAACCCGTTCGCTTTCACGCCCCACGCCACCGCCCGAGATGTCAAATATACGATTCCGCAGCGGTACAAATCGTTCCCTGGCTTCTTTCGGCGTGAAAAACTGAACGGGACCGCGGTCTTCAACAATTTCCTTCATCGATTTCTTCCGTTCAAAGTTGATTCTCGGTTATTCGAACCGTATTTTGATCCTTTGATCCGTTCCCGGTCTTGGAGCACCTGAGGTGGTACGTCGAGATATCTGAATTTCGACAGCCAGATCGCCGGCTCCTATCGGTTGGCGGTGAACAAACTCAGTTCCGTCATCGGGATTCCTATACTCCCTAATCATCACATCTCTGATACGGGCTGCCGGCACCTTGGTCGGATCGCCACCGGCTTTCGTGACCGCTTGATCATATGCCTCTGTTGATTCCTTCAGTCCACCTTTCCGTGTAATATTGGTAATGGATCCGTGTGTTCCGGGGATAGTTGTTAATTCACCGCCATTGACCAGACTCTCGGCCGCATCCCTGGATTTGCCTGACAAGCGACCCAAGGCGTTCTTGAAATTTGCCCATCGGCTGGAAGACGGGTTGCCGCGCACCGTGATGCCGGGGCTAAGCTCGACTTCCTGGACGGCGTTCGGACCTACGTTTTCATCTTCCTGCGACGACGGCGGCAGGTTATCGCCAATGCCACGTTTCTTTTCGCTGGCTGGACCCGACTTGTTAGGGGGCGATGGCGGTTTCGGGATGATGACACCGTCTTTATTGGGCTCCTCTACGTTGGGCCGCCGTCGCGCGCTGCCGCCGGGTCCCCGACGCAAGTTCCGCCAAAATTTTTTGGCTTTGTTCAGTAAATCGAATAATCGAAGTAGCTGCGGGTTTGCCTGCGGTCCCCCGATCCCATCAAGCGAGGCAAGTTGGACCGGCTTAGGGTTGTCAGCCTGGCGCGCGCGTTGTTCGGTAAACTGTTCTTCGAGCTGACCGATTAGCCTTGCGGTTTCGTCAGGATCGCGCCGATCCATTGCAGCCATGAGGGCATCGACCGAACCGACAAACTCCGTGCTTGCGTTATTCTCATCATCGACAAGTGTGTCCCGGAAGATACCGAACTCCTCGATGAGGGCCAGCGCTTCTGTATCGTCCTCGTCGAATTCAACATCGTCGTCGCCAATACCATTCTCGCTCTCCTGTCGAAGGGCAAAGTCAAATTCCTCATCCGTCTGCTCGCCGGCGTTGTTTTTTGCACCGGCAAGTTGGATGAGGGCGGGGCTTGGTTGATTGGCGCCGGTCGCACCTACGCCGAACAGCGCTTCTGCCGTTCTGACGGCTTTCTCCGGCGTGATCTCGTACTTGTCGGCGAGTTGCACCATCAATTCCGCGTGGGCGGCGAGGGCGGGCGGTACTCTGTCCCGTGCGGTGGTATCGATGGCGAATATCTTGGTGAGGGCGCTCGCCGCCGCGATGCGGGTGGCGGGATCGCCGGTGGCGGTCAGGCCGAGCAACGATTTGAGCGCGGCGTCGGGCGCGATGCCGGTCTCTTCCACATAGCCGCGGATAGCGGCGGCTTTTTGGGCCGGGTTCAGATCGGCCAGTGTGGGCCTGAGCGTCGCCGCATAGTGATGCGCCACATCGTCCTGATCGTCCAAATCCTTCGGATCAGGACGGCTCTCCGTTTGCAGCATCGATGCGATGCGTTCCGCCTTGGCGGAGATGGTCTTGCGGCGGTCCTGCCCGGCGGTAAAGTCGGCGGTTAATACCAACCTGCGCTGATTGAGACTCAGTTTAGGGATTCCTGAATCGGTAATTTTCTGATTCAAGATGGCAAACGGAAGGAGGTTTGCCATGGGTTCAGCGGTTCCGCTTCGGACTGATTATGACGGGGAGAGGGTTCGGCGGCTTGCCAGGGCGTCGAACGATGCGAACCAGACGCGCCGGCTGCTGGCGACGGCGTGAGGCTCGATTTTAGTTGCTGACGTCCTCAGAGGGTGGCAGCCTCGGCGAGGCACTAATTCTGCGATAGTTGCTCTTGGTTGGCTCCGCCTTAAGTAGGGAGAATTCGGTTGCAATTTCGGCCACAAATTCCTCCAAATAGAAAATTACCCTGAGCCCAAAGGGATAGGAGAGGCGTCAATATGCAAAAGTCAGTTTCATTGAATTTTTATGGTGTCGCTCTGATCTTTTTTCTGTTTTTCCTCTGTTGGGGTCGAGCGACGTTTGCCAATGAATGGCGTTTCTTAGATCCTCTAACTCATACCAGCAATAGCAAATGTATTGGTGAGCCAAAAACAGCACTGTGCGCAGCTGAGACGTATGCGGCGTGGCTTATCCCGTTAACTCAGGCTCGTCTATATGTGGTAACTGCGGTTGAACGTCCTTTTGGGGG
>JAQBTY010000094.1 GCA_027624735.1 Pseudomonadota bacterium
GGACAGCTTCAGCCAGTTCCATCATCGAAAAGGTCAACCGTGGGAAACAAGCGTTGGAATCGCAACACTAGCACCTGTTGGACTGGTGTCCGGTTTACATTTTATTTGGGGGTAGAAGGGCTCGTATCAGTCTGCGCCGTTAAACTAAATTGTCATCCCGGCCGAGCGAAGCGCGAGCCGGGACCCATAAAACCGAGAAGACTGGATCCCGGCTCAAGGCCGGGAGGACAGTAGCGTTTGGGGCAATAACAAATACGCGGATGACGCGTTTAATTGGCTCCGCCATTGATAAGCAGGGCTACTAATCACATTTTCGTTTTCCGCTGGTTTGGCGTATTGGCCGGCGCTACCATCGTTCCGTGGTTGAGAGATTTTTGCGGCGGCTGCAGGTCTTCCAGTTTGCGCCTAATGGGCTGCGGGATTTTATTCCGGTGAATCCTCACGGCGGGCTACGCCGCATGCATGAAGCGGTCGAGGTAGGCAACCAGCGCGCGGCGTTTTATTTCGGCCTCGCCTATGCCGGGGCCACGAACAACGTGTCCGGTAATCGGTCCGCCATGATAAAGTGGTTTTGCCGTGCCGGTGAACGGGGCCGCTATATGGTGGCTGAGATGCTGGAACGAGATGTGGCGGATTACCGGTGCCCGGAGGAAACAAGCAAGCGATGACGATCGATAGAAAACTCTCCCGTCGGCGACTTGTCACCACTTTGGCCGCGGGGGCGGCAATGGGTATGGCGCTGCCTGCCGGCGCCGCCAGCCTGATGGCAACGCCGCATCAGAACGAGGGGCCTTTTTATCCGGTAAATATTCCACTCGATCATGATAGCGATCTGGTGCAGGTGACCGGCCATGCCAAGGCGGCAGCCGGTGACATCGTCCATCTGTTCGGCCGGGTGCTCGATAGCAGCGGCAGCGCCATAGCGGCCGCTAAGGTCGAGATATGGCAATGCGATTCAGAGGGCCGCTACCACCATCCAGGTGATTCTCGCGGGCCCGCCGATCCGGATTTTCAGGGTTATGGCATGGCGCAGTCCCGCTATGACGGCGCTTGGCGGTTTCGGACCATCAAGCCGGTTCCCTATTCGGGGCGCGCGCCGCATATCCATTTCATCGTTTCGGTCCCGGGCCATCCTCGCCTGACCACGCAAATGTATTTGGCGGGGCATCCGAGAAACAGAGAGGATTCTTTGTATCGGTCGCTCGGGAGTGACCGGGAGCGGGAAAGTGTGACGGTGAGTTTAGCCGCTGCTCCCAAGATCGCCCCCGGTGTTCTAGCCGGGAATTTCGATATCGTGATCGGCGGCAACATTTCCGCGGGATAGGCGGAGGGAGTTCTTTAGTCTTCGCCGCCGTAGCAGCGCCGCAGGGCCCATCTGGAAAACCAGCTCAGCAGGGCGTATATGGCGATGCCGGCCAGCGACAGTAAAACCAGGGCGGCGAACAGGCTCGGGATCTGCAGCCGGTAGCCAGCTTCCAGAATGCGGTAGGCGAGTCCCGTGGCGGCGCCGCCGGAGCCGGCGACAAATTCGGCGACGACCGCGCCGATCAGCGCGAGTCCGCCTGATATCCGCAGGCCCGCCAGGAAATAGGGCAGGGCGGTCGGCGCCTCGAGCAATGTCTGGGTCTGCATCCGGCTGGCCCAATATAGACGAAACAGGTCATGCAGATGCCGGTCGGCGCTTTTCAGCCCGGCCATGGTGTTCGCCAGTACCGGAAAAAACGCCACGATCCAGGCGCACACCACCAGCGCGGCGAAGTCATTGTCGATCCAGATGATGATCAACGGTGCAATGGCGACAATGGGCGTCACCTGCGCGACGATGGCATAGGGCAGCAGGCTGCGTTCCAGCCAGGGCGCGCGCGACATGACGAAGGCGAGCCCGGCGCCCCCAAGTGCCGCTGCCAGTAGCGCCGCCAGGGTAATCTTCAAGGTGATCCATAACGAACCCATCAGCAGACCCGTATCGGTCCACAATGTTGCAAGAATTAGAAGAGGACCAGGCAGCACGTAGGGCGGCACGTCGAACAGACGGACCGCGACTTCCCAGAAAATTAAAAATCCCAGCCCGATCAGGATCGGCGGGGCAGGGTCACGGAATCTGTCCATCATGAGCCGTACTTTTCGAGATCATCGGAAACCGCGCGGCAGATTTTGCCAAATTCCGCGCTGGTGCGGAGCGCGGGCAGCCGAGGCCAGGGCAGGTCGATAGTATGGCCGGCGACCACTCGGCCGGGGCGGCGCGACATCACCACGACCCGTTGTGACAGATAGACCGCTTCGAACACACTGTGGGTGACGAAAATTATGGTGCATTGCTGTACGTCGAAGATGCGCAACAGATCGTCATTGAGGCGCAGCCGCGTGATCTCGTCGAGCGCCGCGAAAGGCTCATCCATCAGCAGCATCCTCGGTTTGGTGACCAGGGCGCGGGCGACCGAAGTACGCATTTTCATGCCGCCCGACAGTTGCCGCGGATAAGATTGCTCAAATCCGTCAAGCCCGACTAACCTGATTGCCGCCTCAACGTCGTCGGTGACCGCCTCGCGCGATCTGCCGGCAAGCCGTAACGGCAGATAAATATTGTCCCACACATTTGCCCAGGGCAGCAGGGTCGCTTCCTGGAATACGAACCCGGTTTCACCTTCGGCGGGCCGTCCGTCCGGCCAGTCGAGCGCGCCGGCCGTGGGAATATCCAGGCCGGCCAGCATTCTCAGCAAGGTGCTCTTGCCGCAGCCCGATGGGCCGACAATGCTGGTAAAACTGCCGGTTGGAATATTGAGGGTTACGCGGTCGAGCGCTTTGGTGCCGTCATTGAACATGCGGCCGAGTCCGATTGCATCGATCAGGGCCGGGCGGTTTTCTGTCACCGATTCGGCTTGAGAAATCGGGTGGTATAGGCGGCGCTCCAGTTCATATCCTTGGGGTAGAGCCCCTGTGCCGACATGGTCTTGAAAAATTCCGCCCAGCGCGCATCCGACATGGCGCCGATGCCGCCCCGTATCGCGTCGCCCGACCGGACGATGCCGTAACGGTTCATCATGGTGCGACCATAGGCAAGAAGCGCGTCGGTCATTTCCGGATTATGGCGTTTGATCAGCGCATTGCCAGGCGCCGGATCGCCGGTGAGATAATCCAGCCAGCCCTGGGCGGTGGCGGCGACAAAGGCGCGCACCAGCGCAGGCTTGCCGTCCGCCAGCTTTTGGGATGTCTGAAGCAACGCGCCATAGCTCGTAAAACCTCCATCGGCAAGCAGGAGCACGACGGGCCTGATGCCCTGCTGTTCGATCAAGAATGGTTCGCTGCCCAGATAGCCCTGCTGAATGGCGGTTTTTTTCACCAGAAACGGCGCGATGGAAAATGTATAGGGCCGGATCTGCGCATCCGCGTAGCCGAACCGGGATTTGAGAAACAGCCATGAGCCGACCCGCGTATCGGCGCCGATATAGATCTCTTTACCCTTGAGCGCGGCCAGGCTGTCATTGCCCTGTCCCGGATGGGCGATGAGCACCTGGGGGTCTTTCTGGAAAATAGCCGCCACCGCGACCATGGGAATTTTCTCGCGCGCGTAGTTGAGGACGATGAAGGAATTGGATGACAGGCTGAAATCGACCCGTCCGGCGGCAAGCAACTGGGCATGGTTGACCTGCGGCCCGCCCTGGCGGATCACCACATCCAGCCCGTTTGCCTTATAGAGACCTTTGGCGAGCGCCTGATAAAATCCGCCGTGCTCGGCCTGTGCCCGCCAGTCTGTGCCGAAGGTGATGCGATCGGCGGCGCCTGAGGGGGAGTGAGAAATCACCGTGACCGCAACGGTGATCAAAAGTAGCCAGTACCGCATCCGAATTTCCGCCCCGCTTACCGCCTGCTATTGTTAAAATCCAATCATTGATAGCATACAAGCTGGTACGGCGGAGACAACGGGACAAATTCAGAGGGACTCGATGGAAACAAAGAGAATTGGCGGCGCCAACGGTTTCGATATTTCAGTGGTTGGGCTGGGGTGCAACGCTTTCGGACGGCGTCTCGACGAAGAAACCTCGCGGCCGGTCATCCTCGCCGCCCTCGATGCCGGAATTACGTTCTTCGATACCGCTGAAATCTATGGCGACGGTCTGTCGGAGGAATTCATCGGCCGCGCGCTCGCGGGAAGGCGGAAAGAAATCGTCCTGGCGACCAAGTTCGGCCTCCGAACGATCAACGTACCGGGCAAGTCCAGGGGATCGCGCGCCAACGCCATGGCGGCCGTCGATAAAAGCCTCAAACGGCTGCACACCGACCATATCGATCTGTACCAGTTTCATATGCCCGACCCCACGACGCCGATAGCTGAAACGCTGGAGGCCATGAACGACATGGTCAAAGCCGGCAAGGTCCGGCTGATCGGCTGCTCCAATTTTTCCGCTGCCCAGATGCGGGAAGCCATCGATACCGCGAAGGAGATGGGGCTCGATTGTTTCGTCACCGCGCAGAACGAGTGGAGCGTGCTCGAGCGGGATATCGAGGATGATTTGATCCCTGTCTGTGCTGACCATGCCATCGGTATTCTACCCTACTATCCGCTTGCCAAGGGTCTGCTGACAGGTAAATACCGCCGCGGTGAAGCCGCGCCCGAGGGCAGCCGTCTGGCCGGCAGCGGCGATCTCTCGGGCGCCGATTTCGATGTGCTGGAGGCGCTCGAGACTTTCGCCACCGCCCGGGGATTCAGTCTGCTGACCTTGGCGGTGTCGTGGCTTGCCAGCCAGCCGACCGTGGCGAGCGTGATCTCGGGCGCCGCACGGGCCGATCAGCTTGCCCAGAACGCCGCCGCCGCCGCCTGGAAAATGACCGCCGCCGACCTGGCGGAAATCGATCGGATCGTGGGGTAAGCCCGGCAATGACGAAGTATAGGGTTAGAATTGGTCCCCTATGGCTCATAAATCATGCACTGGATGGACTGGCCGAACTGCGGCGCGGCCAGGTCGGGGCAGGCGCTGGCGGCGACGGCGAGGTCCATCTCGGCTCTGAAATCGACATGGATCGGATCCTTGGGCCGGATGGGCGAGTGGTTGATCTGACCGGATTTTGTATCGATATCCACGTGCTGGAAAACGTTGAGCGGGCTCGGGATATATTCCGGCGGAATGTTCCAGGCGCTGAACCCGTGGATAAGATTTTCCCAGCATCCATGGTCGGGTATCGGAATGTCGTCGCCATGGTGATACTGGTTCAGCCTGCCTTCCGCCTTGGCGCGCGCGAAGCGCGGACCCGAACAGGTGCCGTACTGCAAATCGTGATAGCCGATACCGGCGAACTGGTCTTCGATGATGGTCATCATCGGGTTGTTGAGTTTGCTGTACAGCACGTCGCCGGTGGTGATCCACAGCTTCATGTTATAGACCTTGGTGCGCGCCTGATCGAAGCGCTCCTCGGTGTTGTGCAGATTGATGCAGGCGAAATCGATGATGGATTTCGCCGTCATGCGCAGAATCTGACCCTTGTTGATGGGGCGGCCCCAGCCGGTGTTGGCGGGAACGAAGTCGTCGCTGATGATCTTCATAATTTTATGTCCCCGGTATCAGGGTTGCAGGATGGTAATGGTGCAGGGCGCGCCGGCGGCCGAAGTCTCGGATGCCGGACAGTTTATCAGGGCACAGATCAGGTCGATTTCCGCCTCCAGATCGATCGACACCGGCTCGGGCGGCCCCTTGGGCGCCGGCCGTATGCGGCCCTCTTGAGAGATACTCAGATTGCGGAACAGCCCCATGGGGTCGGGCAGGTTTTCGACTTTCATACCGAGAGGACTGAGAAGCTGAACCATGGCGTCGGTGCAGCCGTGGCTCGATTGCAGATCGTGTAGCCCGATCCCGGCGAAGCCGTCTTCCAGAATGCGCATCATAGGGTTGTTCTGCTTGCTGAACAGCCGCTGGTCTTTGGTCGGGTACATGTTGAGGTTATAGATCCGGGTCCGCGCCGTATCGAAATACTCCCGCGGATCGTCGCGTTTGAAGCAGTTAAAGTCGATCACGCTTTTTCCCGTGATACGTAAAATTTGCCCTTTATCCACATCGGCCATCCAGCCTTTGTTGGGCGCGACGATGTCTTCCCTGATGACGCTCATTTGAGTTTCCTTATTTCACTGGCTGTCAGTTTAGGGCGCGAAGATCGCCGCGCCAACCTCAAGCCCCTTGGTCTTAGATGCCTTGTCGGGGCAGGCGCTGAACGCCACCAGCAGATCGCAGTCGGCCCGGAGATCCAGATCCACCGGCGCGTCGGGTCTGATTTGGGTGCGGGTCATGCGGCCGGTGGCCTGATCGATATCCATGTTCTGGAACAAATTGACCGGGCTAGGGATGTTTTCGTACTTGATGCCGTAGGGTTCCAGCGCCCAGGTCAGGTTCTCGGCACAGCCATGATCGGGCAATTCCATAAGGCCGCCGTGCAGATATTCGTCCAGCCTGCCTTCTTCGGCGGCGCGCCTGTGCCGGTCGCGGCCGCACATGCCGAACTGCAGATCATGGGTGCCCAGCCCCTCGAAGCCATCGGCTATCAGGGTGATTAGCGGCGCGCCGGTACGCGACAGCAGCGTATGGCCGCGTTTGAAGTAGATACACCCGCTTTCTTCCTTGGTGGGGGCCTGATCGAAGGCTTCGGTGTAATCGTGGCGATTGAAGGCGACGAAATCGATGATGGTCCGCGCCGACAGGCGCAGAATTTGTCCGGCCTTCATCTCGGCGGCCCAGCCCGTATTGCGCGGCGCGACGTCGTGGCGAATCTGCTGCATCCTGGCTAGCTTAGCTCCATCCGAACATGCGGGATATCGGCTTCGTCGAACACACCGCCAATACGCTTGAACCCAAGCGCCTCGTAAAAGGTCTCGGCGTGACATTGGGCGTGAATGGCGATGGTGGCGGCGCCGGCGGTGCGCGCATCCTCGATGGTCCGGATCATCAGGGCCTTGCCGATCCCCCTGCGACGATCCGCCGCCAGAACGGCGACACGCTCTATTTTGATCACGCCATTTCCGGCATCCCGTATTCGGGCGGTGCCGGCGGCGCTGTTGCCGCACCGCGCAAGATACTGGCGGCAGCTTTTGTCCAGCCCATCGAATTCGAGCGCCGGATCGACTTGCTGTTCGTCACAGAATACGTCGTGACGGATGGCGAAGGCGCTCTTCAGGTCCGCTTCATCCGTTATCTCGACGATTTCAACTGCCGTCATAATTATTATCCGACCCTAATTCAGGGGCACTGTACCAAGCCCCTAAGGACGCGCAAGGCCGCGCCGCCATGGACCGGTAAGCGACGCCGGATTATGCTGCAGGGCGAAAATATCAATTCGGGAGATCCGGTTCATGCGTCTGTTCATCTTCGCCGCGTCGCTCCGCAAGGACTCGTTCAACAAGAAGCTTGCATCCCTGATCGCGCGCAAACTTGAAGGTCTGGGCGCCGAGGTGGATCACGGCGATTTCCGGGAATTCGATATGCCGCTGTTTGATGCCGATCTGGAAACAAGCAACGGCATTCCATCCGGCACGCGGGCGCTGGCGGACCGTATTTCAGCGGCCGATGGGACGATCATCGTCTCGCCCGAATATAACTTTGGCGTTCCTGGACCGCTCAAGAACGCCATCGACTGGCTGTCGCGCATTCGGCCCTATCCGACCATTGGAAAGACTGGCTTTCTCGCCTCAGCCGCGCCGAGCCTGGTGGGCGGATCGCGCGGCATCATCGCCCTGCGTCCGGCGTTGTCATTCATGGGGATGTGGCTGTCGGGTGACTCGTTTTCGCTGGCGCAGGCAGGTCAGGCCTTCGATGAGCAGGGCGGGATCAGGGACGAGGCGCTGGACAAGCTGCTCGATGGCATGCTCGAGCGTTTCGTCAAGGTGACGAGTTCCCTCAAGATCGACTGACGACGGGGTAAAGAGCGTGGATCTCGGCACCGCCTTTGACGCAACTGTCGCCCGTGACCCGTTGGCGCTGGCCTATGTCGATGGCGAAACACGGAAGACTTTCGCCGAATGGCAGGATGATGTCCGCCGCGTCGCCGGCGGCTTGAGAGCGCGCGGTCTGGGACGCGGCGATCATCTGGTCGTCCTCATGCCCAATCGCTACGAAATGGCGGTGCTCTATTGGGCCTGTCAGATGCTGGCCGCTATCTTCACCCCGTTCAACTGGCGCGCGACCAAAGATGAAATCGCCTATGTCCTGGGCGATGCCGAGGCGAAGCTGGCCGTGTTTGACTCCACGTCCGGAGACGCTGTCGTCGCGGCGGGCGGTCTGGCCGGCATCGATCGGGCTTCGCTGTTATCGGTGGATGAGGATTTTGCCCTCCTTGTGACATCAGCCCCTGTCAGTGGACCCGCAAGAGCCGCCGAGTCAGACATCTGCCTCATGCTCTATACCTCGGGCACCACCGGCCGGCCAAAGGGGGTGCCGCGGTCGCATGGGGCGGAGGGCATCGCGGCTGCCTCGGTCATGGCCCATCTGGGCTATCGGTTTGGCGAGTCCCAACTCGGCGTGATGCCGCTGTTCCACACCATGGGTATCCGCATTCTGCTCTGCTCGACCTTGCTCAATGGAACCTTTGTGAACATGCGCGCGTTCGATGCAGGCAAGGCGCTCGATCTGATCGAGGCGGAGAACATCAGATCGGTTTTTCTGGTGCCCACCATGTTCCACGACATGCTCGGCCGTGATGATTTTGACCCTGCCAGGTGCCGGTCCCTTCGCACGGTCGCCTATGCCGGCATGGCCATGACCGGGTCGCTGGAGCGGCGCTGCGCCGAGGCGTTTAACCCGGAGGTGTTCGCCAACTATTACGGTTCGAGCGAGATTTTCACCTTTACCATCTGCGATCATCTGGACGCCAAGCCGGGCTGCGCCGGCCGCGCCGGTCTCAACCAGGTGATGCGGGTGGTGAGGGCCGATGCGGATGGGCGGGCGAGACCGGACGAGATCCTGCCAACGGGTGAAATCGGCGAAGTGATCGCCACCATGGCGAGCCCGGAAGCCTTTACCGGCTATTGGAAGCGGCCCGACGCGGATGCAAGGGCGATCCGCGATGGCTGGTACTTCACCGGCGATCTTGGTTATAGGGATGAAGACGGGGAGCTGTTCCTGTGCGGCCGCATCGACGACATGATCATCTCCGGGGCCGAGAACATCCATCCCGAGGAAATCGAGGACGTACTGGCGGAATGCGATCTGGTGGCGCGGGCCGCCGTGGTGGGGCTGCCCGATGAGCGATGGGGCCAAAAGGTCGTGGCCTTTATCGAACCGACCGGCGCGCTGGCGACGGCCGTAGCGCTCGATGCCCACTGCCGCGCCTCGACGCTTGCGCGGTTCAAGCGTCCGAAAGCCTATGTCTTCGTTGACCGGATTCCCACATCGGCCTCCGGCAAGCTGTTGCGTCGCTTTCTCCGCGATGGCGCCTACGACGTTCTGCCGTGTTACGACGGCACCCTTTGAAGCGGGATGCCGCTGCCGCGAGTCACGGACGGTAGAGGGGGGGCCTCAAATTTTTTTGAGGATCAACCCCATGCAAAGTAGAAATACGGTATCTGAATACCGTATTTCAGCGTGATTCCGTCCCAGTGACAAAACTCATTCGTCATAGCGCACTTGGGTCCGGGGTGACAACGAAATGAACTTGGACTATGCCCAACGTTGAATTGCAATATTCAAAAACACGGGAAGAATTGATGTCAAAGGATTATGCGGCGGAACGGGGCGCGCTGTTGCGCGAGCTGGATGGGCTCAGGGTCGAGATCGAAGCCGACAGGAAAATCGGCTACCTGATCCTGGATCGCGCGCCGCTCAATATCGTGTCCTATAAGGCCCGGTTTCAGATCCGCGCCCTGATCGAGGCGATGGACGAAGACGATGATGTGGGGGTGATCGTCATCCGCGGCGCCAACGGTATCTATACGTCGGGCGGCGACGTCAAGGCGTTCCCGGATATCCCGTTCGATGGCATGTCCGATCTGGCGTGGAACATCGGTGCGCCGGAACGCTGTACCAAGCCGGTGATCGTCGCGATCGAAAAATATGCCTTCGGTGTCGGGTTCGAGCTCGCCATGGCGTGCGATTTCCGCCTCGCCACGAAAGACGCGCTGGTCGCATTGCCGGAAATCAATCTGGGTGAGATGCCGGGCTCGGGCGGCAGCGTGCGCGTCGCCAAGATCGCCGGTCTGACGCGCGCCAAGGACATGGTGATGCTGGGCAAGCGTATCCCGGCGCCGCAGGCCAAGGAGTGGGGGCTGATCACCGAAATCGCCGACGATTCAGAGGCGCTGACCGCGCTGGTGGACCAGTACGCGGCCGATCTCAACGCCAAGGCGCCCTTGGCGCTGCGGGCGTTGAAACGGGTGCTGAACGCCACCTACGACACCAGCCTGAAAGTCGCGCTGGATATCGAAGGGCATTCATACGAAAAGCTGCGGTCGACCGAAGACTATAAGGAAGGGATCGACGCCTTCGCCGAGAAACGCAAGCCCGTCTATAAGGGGAAATAACACACCAGGGAGACTCTCATGCCGGAAATGGAAACGACGATCATTACGGTTGGCGATACGCGGACCTGCAACGTTTATGGTTCGCCCAAGGACGCAAAAATCATTTTCGAAAAGCATGTGCCGATCCCCATGCGGGACGGCATTGAGCTCATGTGCAACGTGTTCCGGCCTGAAGAAGGCGGCAGGCAACCGGCGATCCTGTGCTTCGCGCCCTATGGCAAGGATTCCTACCCGCCCGATGCACAGTTCGCGCGCATTCCCAATGTGGGCGCGCTGCCGTTTTCCGAATGGACCGGCTGGGAAATGCCCGATCCCGTCTACTGGTGCCCCAACGGCTATGTGGTGATCAGCGCCGATTGCCGTGCGACCAACGATTGCGGCGGCGAGCATTTCGCCCATTTCGACCCGCAGATGTGCCGCGACTTCCATGACATTGTCGAATGGGCGGCGGAACAGGATTGGTGCGATGGCAATGTGGGCTCCAACGGCGTCTCTTATCTGGCCGCCACCCAATGGCTCGGCGCGTCGGAAAACCCACCCCATCTGAAAGCCATTATCCCGTGGGAAGGGTTCAACGATTTCTATCGGGAACACGTGGTGCATGGCGGCATGCCCGACACGAACTTCTTCCGGGAAATCTGGGGCCGGCGGATGAATTCGGACACCGGCTTCATCGCCAAGGGGGCGACAACCGAAGACATGGTCGCGGAACAGAATAACCGCCCCCTGATGGACGAGTTCTGGGCGTTGAAACATCCCGACCTTTCGAAAATCACCTGCCCGGTCTATGCCGTGGCAAGCTGGGCCACCGCCGGGCTGCACACTCGTGGTTCGGTGGAAGGCTATAAACAGGCGAGTTCCAAGGAAAAATGGCTCTATGGCCATGGCCGCAAGGAGTGGGAGACCTATTACGCCCGTGAAGGGCTGGAGCGCCAAAAACGCTTCTTCGATTGTTTCCTCAAAGGCCAGGAAAACGGCATGCGGGACGTGCCGCGGGTCTGCATCGAAGTGCGCGACGGTTTCTATGACGGGCGCGAACGGTTCTTCGATGATTTTCCCGTGCCCGAAACCGTTTATCGGCCGCTGTTCCTGGATGCTTCCGACAACAGCCTCAAATCAGCGCCTGTGTCCAGCAGCGCCGAGTGCCGCTATGCCGCCACCAGGACAGAGGACGCCACCGATACCACCAGCTGGGATTTCACCTTCGATAAGGCGGTGGATCTGATTGGTCATATGAAGCTGAAGCTCTGGGTCAGCGCGGAAGGCGCGGACGATCTGGATTTGCACGTGGCCATCAAGAAATTCGACAAATACGGCAACGAGATTTATTTTCCCGACTTCCAGCATGTGGAGAAGGGCCTCGCCGCCAGCGGCTGGCTGCGCGTGTCCCATCGCGAGCTGGATGAGGAAAAATCGACACCGTGGCAGCCCTGGCTCAAGCATGAGCGGCTGCTCAAATTATCGGACGGCGAGATCGTTCCCTGCGAAGTGGAGATCCTGGCCTCCGCCACCGGCTTCAAGGCCGGCGACCGGCTGCAGCTCATCGTGCAGGGCTACGACATCATCAGCGTGTTCAACCGCTTCAAACACGAAGACACCGTCAACGCAGGAACCCATGTCATCCACACGGGTGGTGACTATGATTCCCACCTGCTGGTGCCGGCGGTGGCGGTGTATTGAGTTGTCTTGCGACGATTACCCCTCACCCAGCTGCGCCTAGGCTCGCTCGTTGGCTCGCCAAGGCTTAGCAACCCTCTCCCGCTTGCGGGAGAGGGGAGGGACCCGCGATGCTCTTGCTGCGTGGGAGGGGTGAGGGGCCCTTCGCTCTAATGCGACAATATCTGGCTCAGGAACAGCTTGGTGCGGTCGCTTTGCGGGTTGTTGAAAAACTCCTCCGGCGGGTTCTGTTCTATAATCTCGCCGCCGTCCATGAAAATGACGCGGTCGGCGACGCGGTTGGCGAAGCCCATTTCATGGGTCACCACCAGCATGGTCATGCCGGACTCAGCCAGCTCGATCATCACGTCGAGCACTTCCTTGATCATCTCCGGATCGAGCGCCGAGGTGGGTTCGTCGAACAGCATGATGCGGGGTTGCATGCAGAGCGATCGGGCGATGGCGACGCGTTGCTGTTGTCCACCGGATAGCTGACCGGGAAACTTGTCGGCCTGTTCCGGGATTTGCACCCGTTCCAGGTAATCGCGCGCCAGCGCCTCGGCTTCTTTCTTCGGCGTCTTGCGCACCCAGATGGGCGCGAGCGTGCAGTTCTCCAGCACCGTCAGATGGGGGAACAAATTGAAATGCTGGAACACCATGCCGACGTCCGACCGGATTTTCTCGATGTGTTTCAAATCGCCGGTCAGCTCAATGCCGTCGACCACGATGGTGCCGCGCTGATGAACTTCAAGCCGGTTGATACAGCGGATCAAAGTCGATTTTCCTGACCCGCTTGGGCCGCAGATGACGATGCGTTCGCGCTCCGCCACCTGGAGGTTGATATCCTTGAGCACATGAAACGAGCCGTACCATTTGTGCATCGCGGTGATCTTGATCATGGTGTCGGCCGTATCGGCGGGCATGGGGGTTACTCCGAACGGTGGTCGGTGCTGAGACGTTTTTCCAGCCAGAGAGAATAGCGCGACATGG
>JAQBTY010000095.1 GCA_027624735.1 Pseudomonadota bacterium
TTACCTTTTTGTTTCAGTAATATTATTTTTGAAACAGAAAGATCAATATCGGCGGCGGCGCGGCGTCGGGCGCCGGTCGCGCCGGGCCGTCCGGGATCGCTAAAAAGACCGTCAAAAACCGTCGAAAACCGTCGAAAAACACCCGTTTCAGGGGGTAAAACACAGTGTTTTTCCCGCAAAACCGGGCTTTTTTCCGCCAGGTTTTTTTTTAAGTTACCGGAATGCGTGCGCCCTAAAACCATCGCCTATGGATAGGATCAATTCAAAGCCATGAGCCAAGGATGGACCCGCCGAAAAATGTGTGAATCTGCTAGGCCCTGGCGCAGGGGGATGGATACGTAGAGATTTCCGTAAGTACAGCAGACAAAAAGGGCCGGCAAATGCTGGCCCTTTTTATTTCAGCCCCAGCGGGCCCTGCGCCGGTCAGTCGGACAGACTATCCAGACGTTGGGTGAAACGGGCGGTGAAGCTGGGCACGGCGAGGGTGCGTTCGCCGGCTTCGACGATTTTGTGCTGGTATCGATAACCCAGTTGAAACCGGACATGGCGGATACCGAACTCGTCGGTGGCGGTGTCGATGATGCGGGCAAGCTCCACCGAGCGGCCGTCCACCATATGACCGTACAGCGCGCCGGGCTCGATCGAGATCAATGGCTCGCTATCGGCCGATCGCGAAAGCCATTTCCGTAACAAGGTAAAGGACCCCATTTTGGCCGTTCCCGTCGTTCCCGTCGTTCCCGTCGTTTCGGTCGTTTCCGTCGTTTCCACCGTGTCTTCTCCATTGGCGTTTCCGACGCCCCAGGTCCAGACCGAATGCTCCGCCCCCGGTGCGCCGCATCCAGTGTCAGCCAATCGGATTACAGCATGATGGGGGCCAAAAAAGGCAATATTAGGGCGGGGAGACGGGAGGCCATTAACCGGGCTGATTTCACCATTTAAACTATTTGATTCATTGAAAAAATTGGACAAATATCCAGTTCTGTCAATTGCTTGGCCGTCCCATTATTGGCATGGCCCTTCTTTACCGCAACGCCGAGAGATTTTATGAATCGTAATATCCGTTGGCCATTATAGGCATCAGCCGATCGAAACAGTCCAATTTGAGGGAAGCGGAGAAGATGAAGGTTACGCCGGTTTCGGAAATACTCGGTGCAGAGGTCACGGGAATTGATTTGTCCGGCACGCTCGGTTCCGAAACCAAAGCGGCGCTGCGCGAGGCGTTTCTCACCTATCAGGTTCTGGTGATCAGGGACCAGACCTTGTCGCCTGCCCAGCAGGTTGCCTTTTCAAAGATCTGGGGCGATCTGGAAATCCCCGCCAACATCCAGCACACCACGGAAGAAAGCCAAAATGTGATGATCCTGTCGAACGAAATCAGGCCGGACGGGACGGCGGTCGGCGTGGTGGATGGCGGCGATTTCTGGCATTCGGATTCATCGCATGTCGCCGTTCCGTCGATGATCACGATCCTCCAATCTGTCCGTAATCCGGACAGGGGCGGGGATACGGAATTCTGCAATATGTATGCGGTTTATGCGGCGCTTCCCCAGGATCTCAAACAAAAGATCGAGGGGCAGTACGGCATCCACCACGTCAGCAAGACTGTGAACAAGCGCGTCACCATTTCCCCCGACCGGCCGGGCGCCAAGGATTTCTATGAAGCCCAGGCCGCGGCCCGGGCCCAGGTAATCCAGCCGCTGGTCCTGGTGCATCCCGAAACGGGCCGCAAGGCGCTTTACTGTTCGCCGCGCTTTACCGTCGGCATCAAGGGGATGAGCGAAGAACAGGCCGATCCCATCCTGGATGAACTATTCGCCTATGTTACCGACCGCAAACGTCCCTACCACTATCGGCACAAATACCGCGCGAACGATCTTGTGTTGTGGGATAACAGATGCCTTTGCCATCGCGCCGTGGGCGGCTATGGCTTGCCGGATATCAGGCGCATGCACCGCACCGTCGTTGGCGGTGACCGCGCCTACGCGGATCAGGCGGCTTCCTAAGGCGCATGCCCTGTCCGCACGATCACGTTTTCCGATTACGCTTAAAAGGACGGATGAATGCCTCGTAAAATGGCCGCAGGACCTGACATCAACCCGGCAATCGCCAATTGGACCGGCCCGTTCGGGCTGCCCGATTTCGCGGCGATTGTGGATCGGGATTTCGAGGCGGCGTTTGCCGTCGCTCTTCCTGCCCATTTGGCGGAAATAGATGCGATTGCCAATAATCCGGAGCAAGCGACTTTCGAAAATACAATCGTGGCGCTGGAACTGGCGGGCGAGCTGCATTCCAGGGCGTCGGACATATTCTGGAATCTGACCGGTGCGCATACCAACGACACGTTGCAGGCATTGGAAACCAAGCTATCGCCTGAACTTTCCCGCCACAGCTCCGCCATCGCGATGAATGCGGTCTTGTTCGCCCGGATCGATGCGCTGTATCAGAAAACTGCAAGTCTCGGCCTGAATTCCGAAGCGGGCCGTGTACTGGAACTGACGTGGAAATCCTTCGTGCGGTCCGGTGCAAAACTCAGCGAAGCGGACCAGACGCGGTTGGCTGCCATCAACGAGCGGCTGGCGTCGCTCGGGACGGCCTTTTCACAGAATGTTCTAGCCGACGAACGAGATTATGCCCTGGTGCTCGAAACCGCTGAGGATTTGGCGGGGCTGCCGGACTCTCTGGTGTCCGCCATGGGCGCCGCAGCCGAGGAACGCGGCCACAAGGGCAAGTATGCGGTAACGCTGTCACGGTCGATCATCGAACCGTTCCTGACTTTCTCCACGCGACGTGATTTGCGCGAGACGGCGTTCAAGGCCTGGGTCGCCCGTGGTGAGGGGACGGGAGAGCGCGACAATCGCCCGCTTGTCGCTGAAATGGTCAAGCTGCGCGCCGAGAAGGCCGCGCTGCTCGGGTACGACAGCTATGCTCATTTCAAGCTCGACAATACCATGGCTAAGACGCCGGAGACCGTCCGCTCGCTGCTCGAGACGATGTGGGAAAAGGCGTGCGGCCGTGCCGCTGAAGAGACTGCTGAGCTATCGGGATTAATCGCGGCGGCAGGCCTCAACCACGATGTCGCGCCGTGGGACTGGCGTCACTATTCGGAGAAGGCGCGGGCCGCGCGGTATGATTTCAACGAGGCGGAAATTAAGCCCTATCTGCAACTCGAGAAGATGATCGAGGCTGCTTTCGATACGGCGGAGAAATTGTTTGGCGTCACCATTCGGGAACATAAAGATGTAAGCGCCTATCATCCGGACGTCCGTGTCTTCGAGGTGCTGGATGCGGAAGGCAAGCGCCTCGCGATCTTTCTGGGGGATTATTTCGCCCGCCCGTCCAAACGGTCCGGCGCGTGGATGAGCGGGTTTCAGGAGCAGCATAAGCTGAGCATGGATATCGAATTTGGCGGCCAGACCCCCATCGTCGTCAACGTTATGAATTTTGCCAAGGCGCCGGCCGGCGAACTCGTGCTGATCACCATGAGCGACGCGAGAACGCTGTTTCATGAATTCGGGCACGCTCTCCACGGTATGCTCTCGGACGTCACCTACCCCTCCGTTTCGGGGACATCGGTCAGCCGGGATTTCGTGGAGCTGCCGTCCCAACTCTATGAACACTGGCTGACCGTGCCCGACGTGCTGCAGCGCTTTGCGGTTCACCATCAGACCGGCGAGGCGATGCCGGAGGCTCTGCTGGAGAAAATGCGCGCCGCCGAGAAATTCAACAAAGGCTTCGCCAACGTGGAGTTCACCTCATCGGCGCTTGTCGATATGGCATTTCATACGCTCAGCCCCGAACAGGCAGCGACCGTCGATCCCGTGAAATTTCAGGCTGAAATCCTGGCGGAACTTGATATGCCCGCGGAGATCGTCATGCGGCATGCAACGCTGCATTTCAGTCATGTGTTCGCCGGCGACGGCTACTCGGCCGGGTACTATTCGTATATGTGGTCCGGCGTCCTCGATTCCGATGCGTTCAAGGCCTTTGAGGAAGCCGGCGATGCTTTCGATGTTGCGACGTCTGCAAAGCTGCGCCGTTACATCTATTCCTCAGGCGGTTCCATGGATCCGGAAGAGGCCTATATCGCCTTTCGCGGCAAACTGCCGTCGCCGGATGCTCTGCTTGAAAAGGAAGGATTGGCCTAATTTTGCCCGGTTTGCGAGGTTTACTTTGATACTTTCCAGGGCTTGAACACACCCAATACCATACCGGCGATACAGACCAGGAGCGGCAGCGCCGACACGGCATACATGACCGGATAGCTCCAATTGCTCGCCACATAGCCGAGGACAGGCGGGCCCAGGGCCAGACCCATATCCATGCAGGTGAGCATCGTGGCATTGGCGGCGCCCCACCGTTCCGCCGGGGAGCGTTCAAGGACCAGGGACCTGACAAGGGGTTGCACCGATCCAAAACCCAGGGCCCAGAGAATCGCGACGAAGGTCAGGGTCCAGGTGTTTTCGAAAGCCGCCAGGACCCAGACCGCACCGGCGATGCAGAGGAGACCGGGAATGATGATAATGCCCCGGTTGGAGATTGTGTCACTCCATCTCCCGGCTAGCGGGCGAATTACCATCAGCATCAGGGAAAACACGAGAAAGAACAGGGCGGGATCGCCGATCGAACGGCGCTGCGCGTCGAGCGGGACGAACGTGACGATCCCACCGAACACGAACATCATGGCGGCGCTGACGAACGCAGGCGCCAGGGCCGATTTCTCGATGAGCCGATGCCATCGGAACAAGGGCAGTGACGTTGGACGCACATAGGTTTCACGGACAAAGAAGACCGCTGCGGCACCGAGAACCCCGATCGCAATAACGAACCAGAGTGCGTAGATTATTTCCAACTTGCCGGCGATAAACAGGGCGGCCGCGGGCGCAATTGCCGAGGCCAGGTTCCGAACACTGCTGACATAGCCGATGCCTTCCCCGCGACGGGCGGCGGGAATAACATCGGCCTGCAGCGTCGTGCTTGCCGTGACGACGGCGCTCCAGGCGATCCCCTGCAGAAACCGGAAAAATATCAGGGGGAGAATCGCCGACCAAAGGGGCAACCCTAAACCCGCCAGAGCAAACAATACCGCGGACGCCACCAAGATGAGTCTGCGGCCGTAGGCATCCACGAGCCATCCGGTGAAGGGCCGCAAAACAACCGCCACCCCCATGAAAACACCGGCCGTGATGCCAACCGTGATGTCACTGGCCTCAAGCGCGTAAACATAGAGGGGAATAATAGGGAGCAGCGCCTGCGCGCCACCGAAAATACAAAAATCCGCTATCAGCGACCGGCGGTAAGCGCTGGTCCACAAGGGAGGCGCTACAGTTGCCCCGCCGTCTTGGTCGCGCGACTCCCGCATTTTTGTGCGAGTTCCTCCGGTCTATTGAAGCTAAGTCCAGGCATTCATGGAACAGCGACCGGAACACCCAATCACGCGCCACCTGGTCAGGATTTTTCCTTCATCGCGGGATAGAGGTTGACGTAGCCAACCCTGGCCCGTTCCTCGGCGCGCTGCCTGGCGATCTCGGGCGTCATCGGGGTAAAGCCGTACCCTTCGACGATGCGGCACATGAAGTTCATCCGCGCTGTCACGGCAATGACATCGTGCAATGCTTTTTCATCCCAGCCGGCGGCGAACACGGCGTCGGCATCTGCCTGGGTGACTTCCGTCGGTACGAGCGTCAGTTTCTTCACATAGGCCAGGACCGGTTTCAGTTTCGCTTCGACCGGCGCGCCGTCCGGGTCGCTGACGATCTTTTCGATCAGGCCGCGTTCGATGCCGCGCGCATAGGCCGCCTCGCAATGTGCGATGTAGGAATAGCGGCACTTGACCAGCCCCGACACATAGGCCTGGATCAACTCGCGCTCGCCCGGGCTCAGCGGCGATGGTCCATTGATCAGCGCTTCTCCCATCTGGGTCCAATGGCTGTATATTTCCGGATAGGCCGAAAAAATGTTGCCGGGACCGGCGCCATCGGGAAGCGATTTGAAGAACGACATGACCTTACCCCTGCTGTTTTCCTCTGGATACGGTGCCGAGGGGCATCGAGTCAACGCCCGGTGGTTAACGGTTGCCCGGTGGTTAACGGTTGAACGGCGATTTTAGCATTCCGGGTCGTCGTCGTATTATGCTCGTGATTCTGCCGCCCGTGGATTCCCGCATCATTTCTTCGCCTTCTTGGGCTGGACGACCAGCTTTCTCGCGCGGGCTATCACATCGGGATCGGCATCGAGCGTCAACCGGGCGTATTTGAGAGTCTCCTCGCCCGTTCGGGGCCCGTATTCGAGGCCGCGTTTTTTCAGGTTGGCAATGTAGGCAGGATCGTGCGTAGCCTTCCAGAATCCGTCGCGCAGTTCCGCGAGACGCGCGCTGGAAACGCCGGGGGGCGTCAGGTATATGCGCCCCAGCGTGGAGCCCGCCCCGAAGAATTCTAGAAACTTCTTGTCCTTTTCGGTCTTGCCGAGTTCGATCATCGTGGGCACGTTGGGGAGATCCCCATTCCGCACCAGACCGGACTGAGCCAGAATGACAAGCTGCTTCTTTTACAGCCAGTCGCGGCGGCAGCACTTCAGGCTTTCCCACGATGCGTGACGGCCATGCACTTCTCCTCGCTCCATCGCGAGATGCACCCCTTCAAGTCCGTTGTAACCGGTAATGATTTTGAATTTGGTACCGAGCAGATCGTTCATGATGGTGGGTTCGAAGAATGTTACCGATCCCTTGCCGGTCGAACCGAGGATTACTTCTTTCTTGGTCATCTCCTCGAAGGTGACGGCCGGCGAGTGCGCGGTCCAGACAGCCAGAACGGAATCGACGGGGCCGGTGCTGATAATCCAGCCGAACTTGGCCGACTTGTACTTGACGCCCGGCCGCTTCACCGCCTCGTTCATGGTGATGGTCTTCAGGAGGCTGCCGATGAAGAGACCTTCCTTAGGCGCGACGTTGTAAAGATAATTCGCGGCCTTCAGGCCGCCCGCGCCAGGCATGTAGACCGGGTCGACGGCGGGATTGCCCGGCATATGGCGCGTCAGGTATTTTTCCAGCACCTGCACGTGAAATCCGTAGGAACCACGCGGCCCGCCGGGAATGGCGATCTGAATGGTCTTGTCCTTATAGAACTGTGCCGCGACATCCGCCGCGCCGAGCAGCATAACCGCCGCGCCGGCCACCAACATGCCTGTATCTTTTGCCCAGTTTTTCATCTCTACCTCCCTGTAACTATTGGTTTATTCATGCGGGATGCCGATTGCCGGCACGAAAGTTCCGGACCCGGCTTGGTCGTGAGCGCAAATCCAGCGCGCCTGAAACTTTTTTTGCAAGGTTGATCAGATGGAATTTAGCGCCACTGCCCTGTGCCGCCATATTACATCATTTGCAAAAGGGACCAAGAGCGAAGCCCTCCGATTCCACTTTCGGCAGGGGGCGTCCGGATCATTCTGTCATCACGCCAAACTGATTTCTGATTCGGTTGCCGCGATGCGCGGTTTCTGGCGCAGACGGCGCCTGCGTGATAAGGAGAGGTTTACCTTCTATTCACCGGGTCCTCCATGAAACTAATTGTTCTTAACCTGCCACGCGATTTAAGCGAAGACGGCCTTGCAAATTTATTCAAAGCCCATGGCAGCATTAAAGCCTGCGACCTGGTCTTGGATGAAAAAACCGGTATCTCGAAGGGCTTTGGCTTTGTCGAAATGGCGTTGGCGGCCGAAGCTGAAATCGCCATCAAGACTTTGCATGGCAGCAAGATAAACAAAAACAAAATCCGCGTTAAACCAGCGGATTAAACGGCCGTTGCTGAACATTTACGATGGCATTCCAAAGCGGATCGTTTCAGGCAGGCACGGGGGAAAGAGACAGTCTTTCCCCCGCAGCCCGGATGGCGTCTATTTTACAGTTATTTCGTTGCCCCAGATCTTGCCCGTCGGATTGGGCACGTAGGACACGTTCTTTGCGATGCCGTAGAGCAGTTTGTGCTTCCACATGAAGCAGGCAGGCTGTTCCTCGACGATCTTGGCAAATGCCTGGTTGAGCACTGCCTTGCGCTTCTCCGGATCGAACGTTGCGCGCTCCTTTTTGAGCAGAGCGTCGACGGTCGCATTGGAAAACCCGATACGCGGCGAACCACCGGTTTCGAAATACTGGGCGAAAGCCGGAGACGGATCCACGACGGAACCGCGGCCCATATAGAAAAACGGCACCTTGCCCTTCTGCACATTCGCCCAGAGAGTAGGCCATTCGGGTGTTTTCAGGCTCGCCTTGAAACCAGCCGCATTCAGCATCGGGATCATCGATTCCGTGATCTGCTTGTCATTGACATAACGGCCGACAGGCGTCTGCAAGGCTATCTCGACGCCCAGCAAGCCTGCTTTTTCAAGCAATGACCGTGATTTCTTGGGATCATACTCAACCTTCATCTTTGCCGCGGTAATGGGGTCGTAGCCGTATTGGCCGGCGCCAATTGGCCCATCCAGCCGCTCGGCCTGGCCACCCAGAATGGCCTTGATGATCGCATCCCTGTTGATGGCGTGGCAGACCGCCTTGCGCGCGAGCTTGTTGTCGAAGGGCTTTTGCTTCGGGCTCATGGCCAGGAACATCAACTCCACCGAACTGGTCGGCACAAGATTGGAATTTTTCGCCTTGGCAATGCGGCTTCCCAGATGGGGTGGAATGAACTGCGCAATCTGGATTTCGTTGTTGAGCAGGGCGGTGACGCGCTGTTCGGCCTCGCGCATGACTCGGAAAATGAGCACATCCGGATTTTCTGGCTTTGCCCATTGGCTCGTCGGATCCTTTTCCAACACGATTCGCTGGCCGATAACGATCTGCTTCAACTTGTAAGGCCCATAACCCCAGGGGTATTTCCGGTCCGCGTCACGCGCACCGTGTTTGTCGAACAGGTCCTTCGACGTGATCATCACCCGATCGAACAGGAATTCGAGCAGCGGCGCGGTCGGCAGTTTGGTAACGACCTTCACCGTGTATTTGTCGACGACGCTCGCCGACTTCACGTGCTTGACGTTCTGCTTCTGCCGCGTTTGTGGATCTTTCCCCATGCGATTTATGGAATGCACCACATCGTCGGCTGTCAATTCCTTGCCGTCATTGTGGCGTTTCACGCCCTTGCGAAGATGAAAAATCCAGATATTTGGATCCTTGCTGTCGACTTCCCAGCGTTCCGCCAGCATGCCCACATAAGATTCCGTCTCGAAGCTGTAGGTTCCCAGGCAGCCATAGACCTGGCACCAGATGCCATACCCCATCGAGATACTGTCACCATGGGGGTTGTGGCTTGAAATGGTTTCCGTTGCGCCGACCACGACGGTGGTTTTCGCCATAACAGGCGATCCGATTGCCGCTGCCCCTAACAATGAAAGGCCGGCCAGCATCGTTCCTAACAAACGACGCCCTGATTCCATGGAAGTCTTGCTCAAAATCCTGTCTCCTTATTTTCTCTTTTGTGCCCTGGCAAGGCTGTTTCTCACGCGCCGGTTACTCGGTCTTATTATACTCTTTATACTCTCTTCCCGATTCGCGCGGATTTCTACCCCTAAGTCTCCGCTCTCCCTGTGAAATTGGTCCAGATACTTGGCATTCGGTGCCATGCTCTCAGTCAAAGGCGATAGGCGGTTTTTTTGGCATGATTTTTCTGCAAGCGGACAGCACGACCCGCTGGTTGACCTCCTCCATGCTCTATCACAATACCTGCACAATACCTGCCGCAGCGACGACATTGACGCACGGCGCCACGCAACAGGATCGAACAGTCGATAAGGCTGATCCGCCTTCGAGATTTTGGGTACGGACGATAGGGCATAGAAAATACTGCGACCATTCGCCGCATGCCCGAAAATTTGCACAAATTAGCGCCATAACAGCCCTGCGGCGGTCCGGCGCCAGGCTGAAAACAGCTCGAATAAAAAACGGTGGAATATGCCCTAGACCACGCGAGAGAGTTCCTCTAAATATGTGCGTCGAGAATAATAATCTTGGGGTGGGTTTGGTATGATTGTTGCACTCGCGTTGGTCGCCGTTGCGGTTGGCACGGTATTATTTCATTTTTTGAGCCCCTGGTGGTCGACCCCGATAGCGTCGAATTGGGGCTATATCGACGACACTATCACCCTGACGTTCTGGATCACCGGCGTTGTTTTTGTCATCGTCGTTCTGTTTATGGCCTACTGCGTGGTGCGCTTCAGGTACAAGCCGGAAGCACGATCTCAGTACAAACCTGAGGACCACAAACTGGAATGGTGGCTCTCGGGTCTGACGACTGTCGGTGTCGCCGGGATGCTGATTCCCGGTTTGTTCGTGTGGAACCAGTTCGTAACGGTCCCCGACAACGCGACAGAGGTGGAAGTTTTCGCCAAGCAATGGAGTTGGGCGTACCGGTTGCCCGGCAAGGACGGCAAGCTGGGCACCTCGAACGTTCGCCTCATCAAGGATGATAATCCGTTCGGTGTGGACCCGAAAGACCCAAACGGACAGGACGATGTCCTGATCGACGGCGAAAATCTGCACCTGCCGCTCAATAAACCCGTCAAAGTGCTGCTGCGCTCGATCGATGTACTGCATGATTTCTATGTGCCGGAATTTCGCGCCAAGATGGATATGGTGCCGGGTGCGGTGACCTATTTCTGGGTCGAACCGACGAGAGCAGGCACCTTCGATGTCCTATGTTTCGAACTTTGTGGCGTTGGGCATCATGCGATGCGGAGTCAAGTGGTCGTCGAATCCGATGCCTCATATGGCGCGTGGTTGGCCAAGCAAACGACGTTCAAAAAAGCGGCTGCCGCTGCCAAGGCTAAAAAATCGTTGGCTTCGGCCGGAGGCGGCGCAGAAGATGTAATAAGACTGGTTTTACGCGAGGGGTCGACGGAAACCGCCAAAATGGAATCCGGACGATAAGCGTTAAGCCAATGAAATTTAGTGATAAAAAATCGAAAAGGGTGAGCTGATGGCTGAAGTTGGAGCCGACATCGGATATGTACCGCCGGCCGAAGTCGAGGAGATGGAGCTTTACCATGCCCATAGCTTCATAACGAAATACGTCTTTAGCCAAGACGCCAAGGTGATTGCGATCCAATACTCGCTGACGGCGATTGCCATCGGTCTGGTTGGACTGGTGTTGTCGTGGATGATGCGCCTGCAGCTGGGATTTCCAGAAAGTTTCTCCTTCATCGATCCCGCGGATTATTATCAGTTCATCACCATGCATGGGATGATCATGGTGGTTTATCTGCTCACGGCGCTGTTTTTGGGAGGATTTGGCAACTATCTCATCCCCCTGATGGTCGGCGCCCGGGATATGGTATTTCCTTATGTGAACATGTTGAGCTACTGGATTTTCCTGATCGCTGTGCTCGTATTGCTCGCAAGCTTCTTCGTTCCGGGCGGGCCGACAGGCGCCGGTTGGACCCTGTACCCACCGCAAGCCATCTTATCCGGCACGCCAGGTTCGGGCGGCGGTATCGTCTTGATGCTTATCTCGCTGTCCCTGTTCATTATTGGGTTCACCATGGGCGGGTTGAATTATGTGACAACGGTGTTGCAGGCCCGGACCCGTGGCCTGACCTTGATGCGCATGCCCCTGACTATCTGGGGTATTTTCACCGCCACGGTATTGGCTCTGCTGGCCTTCCCCGCCTTGTTGGTCGGCTCAATCATGATGACGCTGGACAGCCTGCTCGGAACCAGCTTTTTCATGCCGAGCATCATCAATCAGGGCGAACTCCTACAGCATGACGGCGGCAGTCCCATTCTGTTCCAGCATTTGTTCTGGTTCTTCGGTCACCCGGAGGTTTATATCGTGGCGCTGCCAGCTTTTGGTATCGTCTCCGATCTGCTTAGTGTCCATGCGAGAAGACATATCTTCGGTTATCGTATGATGGTCTGGGCGATCGTGATCATCGGCGCGTTGAGCTTCATCGTGTGGGCGCATCACATGTATGTCAGTGGCATGAACCCGTATTTCGGCTTCTTCTTTGCTACGACGACACTGATCATCGCCGTCCCGACAGCGCTCAAGGTCTATAATTGGACGCTGACTCTATGGAAGGCGAATATCCAGCTTACCGTGCCCATGCTGTTCGCTCTTGCGTTTATCGTCACCTTCGTGAATGGCGGCATCACCGGACTATTCCTCGGCAATGTTGTGGTGGACGTTCCGCTGTCAGATACCATGTTCGTGGTTGCCCATTTTCACATGGTGATGGGTGTTGCGCCGCTCCTGGTGATTTTTGGGGCCATCTACCATTGGTATCCTCTGATGACCGGGCGGATGTGGCATAAGGGGATGGCCCTGTTCCATTTCTGGGTCACCTTCGTGGGCGCCTATACAATTTTTCTCCCTATCCATTATTTGGGATTCCTCGGGGTGCCGCGGCGCTATTTCGAAATGGGTGAAACGACCTTTATTCCTGAATCGGCACAGACGCTGAACGCCTTTATCACTGTTGTGGTCTTGATCGTGGGCTTCGCCCAGATAGTCTTTTTCTACAATATGATCCGCAGCATGACCAAAGGCGAAAAGGCTGCGCATAATCCGTGGAAGGCGACCTCGTTGGAATGGCAAACGCCGGAAGTCCCGCCTGGTCATGGTAATTTCGGGCCGGATCTGCCGTTGGTCTATCGCTGGGCCTACGATTATGGCGTGCCGGGCGTTAAAGATGATTTCGTGCCGCAGAACATTCATCCCGACCAGGTCGTCAAGGCATAGAGGCAGAGGGCGGTCGTGAATATCCTCCAAGAACTTCGCCAGAAGCCCTGGATGGCGGACCAGGCTGTGCTTGATGATGCACACGATGGTACTGCCTATGTCTTGGCAAAGCCGAAGCTCGGGCTGCGGGTCCTTCTTACGTCGATCACGGTCGTCATGTCGCTGTTTGTGATTGCCTACAGCGACAGAATGTTCGTTTCCGACTGGCATCCTTTGCCCGAGCCTTGGATACTTTGGCTGAATACCGCGATTTTGATCCTAAGCAGTGTTGCTATGCAAAGGGGTGTGAATGCTGCACGCGAAAGACAGATTGCGGCGGTGAAAACCAATATGCTGGCGGCCGGTGGTTTTGCCTTCGCGTTTTTGTTTGGGCAATTGCTGGTCTGGCAACAGTTGATCGGTCTTGGATATTTCGCGGCCGCGG
>JAQBTY010000096.1 GCA_027624735.1 Pseudomonadota bacterium
GCGCAGCGCGATACTTGTGTATCGGGCAAGCGGTGCAACGCGGCCGGTCGCGTTCCCAGACGCACCGAAGGCCGGAAAGAAATTAGCCACCGGGTGCGTCGCGATCCGCTTGTGGTACACGTACCACCGCGCGAACCGCTCCTGCCCGGTGGCTAATTTCTTTCCGGTGAAACAGCTCAATATCAACGTCCCTTGGTATTAGCGCCCTATCCAGCCAGGAAGCTGGCGTGCGCCCGGAATATAGCCAATCAGTTGAGCCGCCCGACGGACCTGGCTAGCAGTAAATAAAGCTTGCCTATATCAGCGGACAGGAACGTGGAACTGAGCAGGTTTTCGGGATCGCTTTCAGTCGCATCACTCAGCAGGCGTTCGAAGTGATCAAGGTAACGTTGAACGTATTTTCGGAAATTTTCGTCTTCCTCGAACTTGCCCTTGATCACATCGCGCGCGTGCCGCGCATCGTCCTGAAGCATGCCCCGCACGAAGATGCCCTTCTCGCCGCGGGTGAGCCGCGGCCACAGCTTGCTCGATCCCTGCTCGTCGAGAAGCCGGTTCAGGTCGATCGCCGTTGAATTCAGATCCTCGATGACGAAACGCGACGCCCGCAGGAACATGTCGCGCCTGGCATCGAAGGTGTTCTCCCGAACGATCCTCGCCTGGGCCTCCGCCCTGTCCGCCGCGTCAATCAGGGCTTCGGCCTGTTCGCTGAACAGATCACCGATCTGACCCGCCTGACCGGCGGCGCGATCAAGCGCGTTGGACATCTCTCCCGAATGGCGCTGCAGGGACTGGCGGACCGAATCAACCTGCCGTGTGGCGTGTTCGGAGGCTGCCGCGAGTTCCTGAGCCTGCTGTCTGAAAACGCGGCCGATGCTCTGGACGCGCTCTTCGGCGACACCGGCTGACGTATTGAGCGCGCCGGATTCGTCTTTCAATGCCGTGATAACCTCCGCGATTTCCTTCGCTACCTTGGCGGAGGTATCGATCATAGCGCGCGCCTGCGCCTGTAACGCATTGCCCACGATGGACAGGCTTTCCACGGTTTCGTCGGAGCTCGCCCGCACGGAATCCGCCTTTTGAGCCACCGCTTCTCCCGTGGTGGCAGCCCGTTCCGCAGCCTGTTCCATAATGCCCGTCAACCGCTCCAGCTGTGCTTCGGCGGTGCGGCCCAGCTCTTCGGTCCGTCGCGACATCTGACCTGTGAGGCGATCCATCGCGTCGGCCTGCACGCCCATCAGATTCTGTATATTTTCGGAATGGACCGTCGCCGACTGAGAGGATTCCATTAACCGGTCGGATTGTTCGGTAAAAATACTGCCTATGCTGCCCGCCCGTTCCACAACCCGGTCGACAACGGCGACCAGTTCTTCGGAGTGCCGCTTAAAATGGGCGGAAATTTCCTGGCTGCGTTCGGTCGCCCGGGTAGACACTTCGTCGAAATCGTTCGATTGTTTGACCAGCGCCGCGCCGGCGACCTTGACCCGGGCCGAGGCCTGGGCCGCCACTTTTTCGGATGCCGCCGCAAATTCGTCGGTCTGGCGCCGGATGGCGGCCGTAACCTCCACAGCCTTGGCGACGATCTGGCTCGTGCTGGCAGCCGCGGTCGCTTCCAGTTTCTGCGCCTCTTCAACCATGACCACGTCAATTTCTTTCAGCCGGCCCTGCAGATCCGCGGTCACACGTTCGGACATGGCGCCAAGTTCGTCGGTCTGGGACCTGAGCGCCACGCCGATTGATTCCAATCGGGACATAATCCGCTCGGTGGCTTCCCGTGAAATTTCCACACTGTCTTCGGAACTGGCCCGAAGCGCCTGCTGGATCTCGCGGCTCTTGTCGAAGGCGGTGATCGACGTTGTCTCCGCAGCCTTGGTGAAGGTCCTAATCTCTTCGCGCAACAGATTGGCGACCTCTTCCGCCTTGCGTCGGACCGTGTCGACCGCCGCGGCGGAAGTGGCATTCAGCGTCTCCCCATGCTGTTGCAGCACGGCATCGACCTCCTGTATGCGCGCTTCGATAATGCCGGACGTTCTGTCCGCGTCCGCCGCCATGCGCTCGGACTGGGTCCGGAACATAAGACCGATGGATTCTATTTTCCCCAGCGCTTCGGAGCCGGCGGACCCAGCAGTCTGGGAAACCTCCTGCGCCTGTCTTCTGAGTGCCGCCGACACTTCATCCAGAACGGCACGCGATCGATTTCCCACTTCCAGTTGCTCGTCCGTCATCTGTTTCGACGTAACCGCCAAGCCATCGGAAATCATCTCCATCTGCGAGCGGGCCTGGTGTACCGCGCGATCCGCGGCGGCGGCAATATCCTCGGCATGACGTTTCAGAAGCTCGCCGGCCTCTTTTACCTTTTCGCTCGCCTGTAAAGCGACACGATCGGACGCCACTACGAAATCCTCGCTTCTGGCATGAATCGTCTCGCCGACCGTCCGGATCTTGATAACCGTTTTTTCCGCTTCGTCGCTTAGCGAGGACGCTTCATCGCGGAACGCATCCATCGTTTCGTGCACATGAGCAACGGTGTTACGCGCGCCGGCCATGAGCGCCTCGGTGCGGTGTCGGAAATTGTCGGACACATCATCGACACTGCTGACCGACTGCTTCAGATCCGCGATCAGGGTGACGGATTGCTGGCGGAAGGTATCGCCAAGCTGGCGCGCCCGCCCGAGCGCCTGTTCCGCCGCGTCGTTGAGACCCTGAACGTGTTTACCGAGGGTATCCCCGACATCGTCGATGCGGGCGATAGCATCATTCGATTGCTGCAAAACCTCTTCCGACCGGTGCCGGAACACCCCCCCGGTGTCTTCGATTCCAGCGGTAATCTGGCCAAAATCGGACATCGCACTGTCGGTGTAGTTGTGAATTGCGGCTGCCGCGGCCTGAACCCGGTCGGCGGCCTCCTCGGCGCTCGGCCCCATTTCCTTTAAGGAACGCTCGAACGCCGCGCCGGTATTTTCGAGCTTACCAAGCACATCGTTGGAGACGGTTTCGAACTGCCTGACCTGTGCTTCCACCGCTTCGTGCACGGCGCCGGCGCGTTCCGACAGGCGAACCGAGACCGCGTCCAGTTGCGCGGTCTGGCGATGGAGGCCGTCATGCAAATACTGCGCCTGGGAAACGGCGCGTTCCGAAACGGCGGAAAGTTCCTGCGCCTGACGCCGCAATGCCTCGGCGACAGCCTGGACGCGGTCTTCCGCGTCATCGGCCGGATAGGTGAGCTTCGCCAACTCTTTTTCCAAATTCTTCGCGGTATCGCGGATCACCTGTCCACGGCCGACATAGGCTAAGATGAGCCACAGAAAAACCAGCGGCGCAAAAATGCCGGTGAATACCGACCCCAACTCATGGGGCAGCAGGGTAAAAATATTTCGCCAGCCGATCGTGCCTTGCACATAGACAACACAGAGCAACATCCACAATACGCTCGTCGCCGTGACGATGAGCGCGGGTATGCCCAGGCGCATTATCTTCCCAAATATCATAATATCCGTACCGCCGTGCCATAGGAGAATCGAGGCCGGACAAATCAACTACGTGGATGCCTGACAAGTTAGCGCCTTCTCTGGCGTCCTAGCGGCCCCCACGGTCTCTTTTTCCCGCCCTAAAACCAATCCCACTGAATAACAGGCAAACCCCGTATAAGTAAAGATGAGTCAAGGGTTTCTGCGGCCCCTGGCGCGCACGCTACCAGGAAAATTTGGCGATCGCGGCAATTGGGAAATGGCCTTCCTCCGCACAGGCCGCGGCGATTTTAGCCTCCACCCCGCGTCGCTGCCAGGATTTGCCGCTGGCAAACGCCTCACCGTGGATGCCGCCGAGGACCAGGATCGAATCCATACCCATGCCCACGGCCCCGGCAATATCCGTTCTGAGGGAATCGCCGATCGCCAGAACCCGGCTGGGATCGGGATCCCCGATCAGGTGCAGGCAGCTGTCATAGATGGGCCGGTACGGCTTTCCGTAATACAGCACATCGCCGCCCAGTTCTTCATAGCGCTGGGCCAGCATCCCCGCGCAGATTATAAGACGGCCGCCGCGGATAACCTCAAGATCGGGATTGGCGCAGATCATTTTCAACCCGCCCTCGGCGCCCGCGACCAACCGGTCCTCATAATCGGCAATGGTTTCGCCGTCTTCCCAGGGACCGGTATTGAGGATGAAGTCCGCTTCGCCGACGGATCCCACCCGCACCAGGCTGGTCTCATCGAAAAGGTTGGCGTCGCGTTCCGGACCGATGTGAAAACAACGGTCGCCGACACCATCGAACCAGGCTTCCCGGCGATCCTTGAGCCCGCGCCATGTGGCCTCGCCCGATGACATGATGTGGGGATAGAGCGCGGCCGGCAGTCCCATCTGTTCCATGCCGCGGGCAATGGCCGTCGCGCGCCTGGGCGCGTTCGACAGCATCGCATAGGGTTTCCGCTTATCGGCGAGGCGCTGCAGGCAGTCGGCTACGCCGGGATAGGGGGTGACGCCATCATGGATGACACCCCAGAGATCGATGACCACCGCATCGTAATTATCTATAAAAGCCGAAATTCCGTCAGCCAGCGGTACTCTTTTTGCCATCGGCGGTCGCCGCTCCATGAAGATTTCCGATAATCGGAACCTGTGCCCCGATTGAGGCTTGGTTGTGCCATGAGGTTGCACGGATGGGAAGCTATCAAAAAATGAGGATGCTGCCGCACACCCGCAACAGTCGGGCTACTCGATTCGAGTAAGCTTGGGCGCGCCAAACAGATAGCCCTGACCAAAATCGACGCGCAAATCGAGCAATTCCAGAAGATCGGATTCTTTTTCGATTTTTTCGACAATCAGGTCCATGCCATGCCGATCGACGACCCGCTTGATGTCCTCAATGGCTATGTTGCCGCTGGGATTTCGCACCTCGGAAAGGATTACGTCCGTATCGATTTTCACGTATTTGAAGCGGTGCCGCATCAGGTCGCCATAATCGATATTGAGACTGGTCACCTGATCGACGGAGAACCGGAACCCGAGCGAGGCTAGCTGACGCAAATGCTGTTCAATCGCTTCATCGCGGTTGACGATCGTCGCATACGGGAACTCGAAGATAAGATCCGCCGCCAGGGCGGTATTATCGGCCATGAACTCGATAAAGTTGCTGAAAAAGTGACGGTCGGTCAGGCTATGGGCGGAAATATTACAGAAAACGCCGATATTGGCGTTTTTCTTCTGGGTCCGCCGCACCAGCTGAACACACCGGAACAGCATCATGTTATCGATCGCCGCCACCAGCCCTTCCCGTTCGGCAATGGCGATATACTGGCTCGGAACCAGCATGGAGCCGTTCTGGTCCCGGATGCGGGTAAAGGCCTCGAAATAGGACCGTTTGCGTTGCGGCAGGCGGACGATTGGCTGTAAAACCAGATCAACGCAGTTCTTTTCCAGCCCATCGCGGACAATCGCCAGGATGGCGGCATCGTCGAGCCCGGTCGCAATGGGCAACATCTGTTCGCCATCCGCGTAAGATATTCTTTCGGAAGCGACCGGCACTATTTTTTCTACAGGCTGCAGCCGCGGGCTTATAACGGGATCCTTCGCGGACTTCCGAGCAAAGGAATTGGGAGCCGGGCTTTCCTCGGGACTTGGCGATCTGGATTTGACCGCCGAAAACTGCTCGATCAGCCCTTGCAGGACTTTGACTTCGGCAATAACGGAATCGACCTCTCGCGTCTTGTGCAGACCCTCGGCTTCGCGCTCGGCCTTATAGGTCGCCAGGGCGTCCTGTATGGCGGTAACGTTTGACCAGGCATCGTCAAGGGAATCGCGCAGATCGTCGTTTTCCGACCGCAGATGGCGGATTTCATCGACCACCCGGGACTGGCTTTCCTGGCGCGAAAAGACCTCATGCAGCAACGCCGCCCCCAGCAGAACCACGCCGCCAAGCACGGCGCCGCCGTTGGCGCCGATTTCGGGAAAGCCCCGCGGGACAAGGACAGCGATGCCCGCCGCCCCGAGGGAATAGGCGATGGCAATCAGGATATGGTTCAGGGCAGTCATGAAATGCCTAAGGGAAGCGATCAGACAGAGTCTGCCCTGCACCCCTTGAAGTTAGGTTAATGAAAGGAAAATGAAAGTGTTAACGGTGGTCAGCGCCGACCGCATCGGCAACGCTCAGGAAACCGTCGGCCCGCAGCGTCGCGGCAAGGGATTGTTTGATTTCCCGGACGAGACCGGGCCCGCCATAAATCAGCGCCGTATAAAGCTGTACCAGCGACGCCCCGGCCCGGATCTTGGCGTACGCATCCGCGCCGCTGGCGACACCGCCGCAACCGATGATCGGCAACGCCCCGCCGGTCAGCCGGTATAGTTCGGAAAGAACCCGGGTCGCCGGCTCGAACAGGGCCGGGCCGCTGAGCCCGCCCGCCTCTGGCGCGCTCGCGCTCCGGAGCAATGCCGGCCGGGCAATTGTCGTATTGGCGGCAATTAGGCCGTCCACCCCGACCGACAAGGCAACGTCAGCCACCGCCGCCAGATCGTCGTCCGAAAGATCAGGCGCAATTTTGACCAGAAGCGGCGGCCTATGGCCCGCCAATGACGCCAGCGTATCGCGGGCCGCGCCAACGATCTCCGCCAACCGATCCGCCGTCTGCCACTGAACCAGACCGGGCGTGTTGGGACAGGAAACATTGACCACCAGATAGTCGGCGATCGGACCGAGCGTTGCAGTCAGTTTCACGATATCGGCCACCGGGTCTTTCGTCCCGGTATTGATGCCAAGATTGGCGCCGATTATTCCCGCACCGCGGCTTTTTTGACGGGCCAGATTTCGGGCAAACACCGCCAGCCCTTCGCTGGGAAAACCCAGGCGGTTGATAATCGCCTGATCTTCTTCGAGACGGAACAGGTTGGGCTGTGGATTACCCATCTGGGGGTCGGGCGTCACGGTGCCGACTTCAACAAACCCGAATCCGAGGCCGAGCAGACCGTTCGCGGCTTCCGCATTCTTGTCGAAGCCCGCCGCCATGCCGATGGGATTGGCAAAATCCATCCCCCACAGACGGCTTTTCAGGACGTCGTCCTCAAACGCCGGGGGCGGCGGCAGCAAACCAAAACGCAGCGCCTTTACCGCCGCTTTATGGGCCATATTGGGCGGCAGACAGCGCAGTAAATCGGCACCCAACCGCAGCAGATCGATCCGAAGACCAGCCCTGCCGGCAGTTCCGGAGGCCCGGCGCGCAGCGCTATCGAGACCGGCGGAAAACATGAACGAGCCTGCGAAAAAGGATCATGATGGTATGGAAACTAGGATATAGGCCGATTCGGAAACAGCACCAACAGCTTTTTTGTAACGCAATGAAATCACTGGATAAATCTTATTTTTGAGACAGGGGATTATAGCGCCTCGGCGCCGGCCTGAATGCCTTAACCCGTTGTTATCCGGAATTCGATAGGCTTGCGACAGACATACCGCACCTGGCTTAATCCATACCAACACGGAGGTGCAGCCGGTTTTGCTTACAATACTCAGAAATTCCATATTGTTGATCGGCGTGATGGTTTTCGCGTTCCTGCTTCTACAAGACAACAAGGAGCTGATGGGCGCGGTGATGAAGGTCGCTCGAAGCGGGCTATCGGCATCGCCCGGACGCGCCTCCCAATCTTCGCCAACCGAGGATAATTCTTCCAGCGATGGCAGCGAGATAGTCATCGAAGCGGACTCGAGGGGACATTATTATTTAACCGCCGAAATCGGTGGCAGAGACATCAACTTTTTAGTCGATACAGGCGCTACCGCAGTTGCGCTGACACTGGACGATGCCCAAACCATCGGGTTTCCCGTCCATCAGCTTGAGTATTCGGGTCGCTCAAATACTGCCAACGGCCAAATTCGGGTCGCCCCCCTCGTGATTGATGAAATAATCATCGACGGACATTCCGTTACAAACGTTCAAGGCAGTGTTTCAGAGGCGCCCCTGCACATATCACTGCTCGGAATGAGCTTCCTCCGCAAGTTGGCCGGGTTTGAAGTAAAGAACGACCGACTAATCTTGCGCTGGTAGCGACTCTACCTGACGGACAGGCGGTCAATAATTGTCCAACTAAATTTACGCCATCGGCCGGCTTAACCGGCACCCCACCGGCATTGATTGGCGGGGTCGCCTTATATATATCAGGATCAGCGCGCCTGAGTGGAACAAGTAAGCAGCCAACATGGACAACGAAGCCGGCTCCATCGAAGAGGCCAAGCAGAGTATCGTCGACGAGTTCAGCCTGTTCGATAGCTGGGTCGACCGCTACGAATATATCGTGGAACTGGGCAAACAACTGCCCGGCCTGCCCGATGAGTGCCGTACCGATCAATTCAAGGTGAAGGGCTGCCAATCGCAGGTCTGGTTCCGGGCGCGCAGGGAATCGGGCAAGATCATCTTCGACGCCGACAGCGACGCGATGATCGTGCGCGGCCTGATAGCTCTGTTGCTGCGGGTTTATTCCGGCCGCGTCGCCGCTGAAATATTGGCGACACCGCCCGATTTTTTTGACGCAATCGAGCTTGGCTCGCACCTCAGCGGCAATCGGGCGAATGGTCTGGCCGCCATGGTCAACCACATACAATCCTATGCCCGGTCCTTTAGCGAAACCAATGTCACGGCGACAATAGAAACAGCGTGATTTAATTTCCGTGGGCCTCATGACAATGTCCGTCAAAAAAGCGACACTCCGCCCATGCTACGTCATAAAGATATCTGGTCGGGGATAGATCGGCTGGCGGCACGCGCCGGCTATTCGGCGTCGGGCCTTGCCCGGCGGGCCGGGCTGGACGCCACGTCGTTCAATATCAGCAAACGCGTCAATCCTCAGAGCAAGCCACGCTGGCCAACCACGGAAAGCGTTTCGAAAATCCTCGATATCACCCATACCACGCTGGCGGATTTTGTCGCCCTGATCGGGCCGAACGCGGGCGCGGCGCACGGCCGGTCCTATCCGGTGATCGGTCTCGCCAAGGCCGGCAAGAGCGGCTTTTTCGATGATGCGGGATATCCGGCGGGCACCGGCTGGCGCGACATTGAAGGGCCGGACATTGGCGATGATTCCGCCTATGCTCTGGAAATCAAAGGAAACTCCATGCGGCCCGCCTTTCGCCCCGGCGATGTGGTGATCGTCTCGCCGGCGGCGGCGATCCGGCGGGGCGACCGCGTCATCGTCAAAACAGTCGATGGCGAAGTTATGGCGAAGGAAATCGTGCGGCGGACCAAACGCCAGTTCGAACTGCGCTCGGTCAATGCCGATCACGCGGACCCGATAATTGCCACGGAGGACGTCGCCTGGATGCACCGCATCGTTTGGGCCAGCCAGTGACCGGGAGGCCGTTCCACCATGCCCACTTCTGAACAGCGGGCGATTACCTGGATCGATGGCGACTGGGTAGAAGGCAACCCGCCGCTTCTCGGCCCCATGACCCATGCCACCTGGATGGCCTCGGTGGTGTTCGACGGCGCCCGATCGATCAGACGGCTCGCGCCCGATCTGGACCTGCATTGCGCGCGCATTATCCGGTCCGCCGAGATCATGGGGCTGCTGCCGCCGGTAACCGGAGAAGAAATCGAACGGCTCGCCTGGGACGGGATCTACCGGTTCGGCGAGGCGGCCGAGCTCTATATCCGCCCGTTGATGTATTCGGAGGAAGGGTTCGTCGTCGCCATCCCGGAAAGCACCCGGTTTGTCCTGTCGGTCTTCGAAGCCCCCCTGCCGCCGGGCAATGGCTTGCGGGTCTGCCTGTCGAGTTTCCGCCGGCCGTCACCGGAGATGGCGCCAACCGATGCCAAGACAGCGTGTCTCTATCCCAACGTGGCGCGTGCACTGCGCGAGGCCCGCGGCAAAGGCTATGACAGCGCGGTGATGCTGGATGCCCAGTCGAATGTGGCGGAACTCGCCACCGCCAATATTTTCATGGTCAGGGACGGCGTGGTCGCAACGCCGGTCTGCAACGGTACGTTTCTGAACGGCATTACCCGCCAGCGCACCATCCAGCTATTACGGGATGAGGGTGGGGTGCAGGTCGAGGAACGGCGCATCACCTATGACGAACTCTGCGCCGCGGACGAGCTGTTCGCGACCGGAAATTACACGAAAATCAACCCGGTGATCCAAATCGACGATCGTACCCTTGCGCGCGGCCCGGTATCGACACGGGCCCATGAACTTTATTTCGCCTATGCCGAGCGGGCGGGCGGCAGGAAGCCATGACCGGCAAGGGTAGCGGACCCAACGATGCCCTTCCCAACCCGAAAGATTATTGGGCCAACCGTACGGCCGGCTGGTCCGCCGGCGCCTCGGACGGTGCGGCGACCGACGACACGTTCGACCGCGCCTTGATCGAAGCATCCGCCATAATCCCCGGCATGGATGTTCTGGATCTGGCCGCCGGCAGCGGCGATCCAAGCGTCACCATCGCGACCCATCTGGCCGGGAACGGAACGGTGACGGCCTGTGATATGACCTATGACATGCTGGCCATGGCGCAGGCACGGGTGGACAAGCTGGCGCTCGCCAATTTCCGGATTGTCTCGGGCGATATGGCCGCCTTGCCGTTCCCGGATGCTTGCTTCGATGCGGTCACGTGCCGCAACGGGTTGATGTTTCCCGCCGACAAGCTGGCCTGTGTCGCCGAAGCCCGGCGCGTATTGAGACCGGGCTCGAAAGGCGCCTGGCTGGTCTGGTCGACGATCGACGACAACCCTACCTTCCTGACGGTCGCTAACGGGCTGCGGCGCTACTTCGGGGAAGACTTTCCGCCCCGCATGATCCGCCACTCGTTAGGTGAGGCAGGGTCCCTGTCAGCGCTCCTGACGGAGGCTGGTTTTCAGGACGTTACCGAACGGCGTTTCGCCTATGAGCGGACCGTCCCAATTGGTGACGATTACTTTCGCTGCGCCGCCGCCCGGACCATTCCGCAGCGCGTGGCGTCGCTCACCGAAAAGGATTGGTCTGACTTATTGTCCACCATCGAAGAAGCCAGCGCCGCCCTGCGTGATGGCGATGTATTCCGCATTCCCATCGTCGCCCGGCTCGCCGCCGGCACGGCGCCAACCTGAGAAATAACAGCGATGACAGACAGCAGATCAAGGAACGAATGGCAGGAGCGCAGCAAGGTTTGGGCGGCTACCGCCCCGCAGGGGAAATCCCCGGACGACAGCTTCAACCAGATGATCATCGCCGAAGCCGCCATAAAGCCGGGCGAAGATGTCCTCGATATCGCGACGGGCGGCGGCAATCCGGCGATAAGCACGGCGCTGTCCCTGAACGGTCACGGCAGCGTCACCTGCACCGATCTGACGCCGCGCATGCTGGAAACCACGCGCGGCCGGGCCGAAACCCTATCGCTCGCCATCGTGCGCTATGCCGCCGCCGACATGAGATCCCTGCCGTTCCCGGACGGAACCTTCGATTGCGTCACCTGCCGGTTCGGCATCATGTTCCCCGACGACAAGATTGCCGCCGCGTCCGAGGCGCGGCGGGTCTTAAAGCCGGGCGGGCGCGCTGCCTTTGTGGTCTGGGGCCCGTATGACGAAAACCCGGCCTTTTATGTCCCGCGCCGCGCCGTCGCTTCGTATTTCGGAGATCAGGAAGAACCGGCGCCGGCCCGCCATTCCCTGAGCGCGCCGGGAACCTTAAAGACCATCCTCGATTCCGCCGGTTACGCCCGGACGGAGGAGCGCGAACTGCGCTACAAAAACCGGGTCGACGATCTGGACAGCTATGTCTCGAATGGGCTGAAACGAAGTTTCGCCAAGAAAATTGCCGGCATGACGGAGGCGGAGATAAACACGCTGAAACAAGCGCTGTTCGCCGCCTGGGAACCCTTCAGGGAAGACGGAGACGTGCAGGTGCCCAATTTCGCCCGGCTTGGGCTGGGATGGAAAAAAAGCTGACCCGAAGCGCCGTCGTTCACACGACACCAAGGTTGGGGTATAGTTTTACAATCCGTTCCCAAGCCACCAGAGGATTCCTCATGGACACGACGCAAACCAACCATGGACCCGACTTTATATGGCCCCATGAGGATACATCCCGGGTGCCGTTTCGCGTCTATACCGATGAAGATATTTACGCCCGGGAACAGGAACGCATCTTTCGCGGGCCGACCTGGAACTTCCTGTGCCTCGACGCGGAACTACCCAATCCGGGGGATTACAAAACCACCTATGTGGGCGATACGCCCATTATCGTGGTGCGCGACCAGGATGGCGTCATCAACGCCATGGTCAATCGCTGCGTCCATAAGGGATCCCTGGTCTGTTACAAACCGCGCGGCAATGTTTCCGAACTGACCTGCGTCTATCACAACTGGACCTATAATCTTCAAGGCGGGCTAACCGGCGTTGCCTTTAGCCGCGGGGTCGGCGGACAGGGCGGGCTGACCGAAGAGTTCGACAAGGCGGACCACGGGCTTGAACGGCTGCGGGTCGAGGTCTGCCGCGGCCTGATCATGGGCACCTTCAGCGACGCGACCCCGCCCTTCGCCGATTATATCGGGGCCGAGCTGCTGGCCTCGATCGACCGGGTGCTGATCAAGCCGCTCAAGGTGCTGGGGTATCACAGCCAGGTGTTTCCCAATAACTGGAAGCTCTATGTGGAAAACAACAAGGATTCCTATCACGCCAGCCTGCTTCACATGTTCCATAACACCTTTGGCGTGGTCCGTCCGACCATGGGCGGCGGCGTCAAGATCAGCGACAGCAAATGGCACCATCTGAGCTACACCGAACGTACCGCCATCAAGGACGACGAGATCGGCAAGGAAAAAATTCGCTCAATGGACGTTGAGTACAGCCTTGAAGACCCGTCCGTGTTGGAACACAGGCTGGAGCTCGGCGACACGGTAACTAATTCAATTCAGACCGTGTTTCCGACGCTGGTGGTTCAGCAGATCCTGAACTGCCTGGCCGTGCGCCAGCTGATCCCGCAGGG
>JAQBTY010000097.1 GCA_027624735.1 Pseudomonadota bacterium
CCGTCAATCCACTGACGTGCGGCGGCGTTCGATTGCGGGCTATTTCTTTTTCTTCTTCGGTTTTTCGATCAATTTCTTCGCGCGGGCGATAAGATCTTTCGGCGTGTTGAGGATTTGCGTGAACCCGGCAATGGTGTCCTCGGCGTTCAGCGGATCGACAGTCAGCTTCAGCCGCCTGGCGTCGGCCTGCAGTTCCGGCGAATTAACGGCCGCCCAGAATCCCTTGCGTAGGGCTGCAAGGCGGTCTTGCGGGATGCCGGGTGCGGCCGCATAGGGACGCGACAGCTCGCTGACGCCAAAGATTGCCCGCATGATCGCCCGCTCGTCGTCATTGCGCGCCAGATCGTAGGCCAGCGGCGCCTTGCCAAAGGCGGGATGCGGTTTCCGGCCCATCTGCACGATGGGGACCATCTCGCCCGACGCGACGTCCCCGGCCTGATTGCCCGTTGCCGAAGAGGCCCAGAATGTGCACACGGCCTGGACTTCATCTTTCTTCATGGCAAGCCACACTTTTGCCGTGCCGCGATAACCGGTAACGATCTTGATCTTGTAGCCAAGCATGTTGGCCAGCAGCAGCGCATGCTGCGTGGTCGAGGAGCTCGGGCCGGTGCCGCCGACGATGAGCTCCCTGTTCTTGGCCTGTTCGATGCTCGTGAAACCCGACCGGCCGGACGCGGCGCAGCTCGGCGTGTCCTGGGTCAGCGTGCCGATCCATTTCAGCTTGTTGATGTCGTAGCGGATATTAGGCTTACTGAGCAGCTGCCCCAGCGTGTGCGACGGCGACGTCAGTATGGTCCGGCTGCCATCCTGCGCGCCGACATTGTAGAAATGGTTGAGCGCCTTGATGCCGCCGGCGCCGGGCATGTTCTGGACGACAATATTGGGCTTGCCTTCAATATGTTTGCCGAGATGCCGGGCAAAGAAGCGCGCGAACGTATCGCCGCCGCCGCCGGGGCTGAACCCGACGACGATGGTGAGGTTCTGCTTGGCATAGAAATCGGCAACCGCGCCGGCGCTGGCGGGTTGCGCCAGGGCGAAGGCCGTGCTCAGCGCCGCGACCGTGAACGCGACCGAGCGAACTGTGTTGGTCCTCATCGGGTGTCTCCCTCTTTATTGACTTATTTCATGCGATGCACTGCTACCCCGCAAGAGTTGGGCATGTTGGCGGTGGCGTCAAGCGCCTTTCGGCCCGCCAATTGGCGACCGCGATGCGCCCCGCTATTTCATCACCAGCCCGCCATCCACATAGAGCGTCTGGCCGGTCATGAAGCGGGCCCAGTCCGAGGCGAGAAACAGCACCGGGCCGGCGATGTCTTCGGGGGTGGCGATCCTTTTCAGCGGGGTTTGCGCGATCAGCATCTCCTTGATGTCTTCCTTGGTGCCGCGGCTGGCGTCGGTGGGGTAGACCAGGCCCGGGGCGACGCAATTGACCCTGATGCCGAGCGGGCCGAGCTCCACCGCCAAATTGCGGCTGAAGCCGATCAGAGCGGCCTTGGCGGTTGTGTAGTCGTGATAGGGGATGGTCGGCCGCGCCACCAGGTCGCTCGCCATGTTGATGATGCTGCCCTGGGTGCGTTTCTTGAGGGCCGGCAGAACCGCCTGACAAAGCGTGTAGGTGGAAAACAGCGCGCCGTCGATCTGGGTCTGGAAATCCTGCCAGGTCAGATCCCAGAACATCTTTCTGGCGTCGGGGTCGAAAACATAGGGCTTGAACGCGTTGTTGACGAGGATATCGATCCGTCCGAACTCATCGAGCGTTCGATCGATCAGCCCCTGGATATCCGCTTCCGATGTCACGTCCGCCCTGATCGCCAACGCGTCGCCGCCTGCTTCCTTACAGGCGGCGACCACGTCCTCGGCGGCGTCTTCGTTCTGGACGTAATTGACGATCACACTGGCGCCTTCGCCGGCGAAAGCCTTGGCGACGGCTGAACCAATGCCGCGGCTGGAGCCGGTGACGATGACAATCTTGTTCTGGAAATCCATGGCGCTGAAATCGCTAAGCTATCAGGGGATCAGGTCGGACTTCACCACGCTCGACATATCGATCCGCTTCTTGATCAAACCGAGCTTCCGGAACGTTTCGGCGCCCTTTTGCAGCAGGTCGATATCGAAATGGCCGAGGCCTTTCTTGTCGGTCGTCGGGGACACGGCGGAGATGTTGCGGATCTTGATGATCTCCAGATTGACACCCTCGTTGCGGCCGTTGATCGACCGCTTGATGGCGATCTTGGCGGCTTCTTTCGGGTTCTTGATCATCCAGGCGGCGCTGTCGCGATAGGCGCTCAGGAACTTGCGCAGCACGGCTTTCTTGTTCCGGTAATTCTCTTCCGTGACCACGAACATATCGCTGGGGACGTTCAGATAATCCCGCACTTCGATCACGTTGACCTCCTTCAGCCCCTTCAGCTTGCCGACGAACAGGCCGGTATCGGTGGCGGCCGTTGCGTCGACCTGACCCTGGATCACCGGCGCGAAGTTCAGCAGCCCGGTCACCTGTATGGTCACATCTTTTTCCGTCAGCCCAACCTGATGCAACAGGACCTGCAGGTTCTGGCGGGTGCCGCTGGACAGGCTGTAGACGCCGATCTTCTTGCCCTTGAGATCGGATGGCTTGGTAATGCCGCGGGATTTCGGCGACACCACGTTGAAGACGTTCTGCGGGTAAATGTTGTAGATGGCGACCAGTTTTTCACCCTTGTCGAGCGCCTGATAAAACGATGCCGGATCGGTGAAGGCGACATCGGCCTTGCCGGTGAGCATGTTCTTGATCGCAGAGCCGCCGCCGGTGCCGGGGACATAGCCGAGCTCGATCCCCTTCGCCTTGAAAAACCCCTTGTCGGGTTCCGCCAGCAGATTGGTGATTTCGCTGATCGGCTTGCTCCAGCCGGCGACGGTAACCTTGTCGAGCATCTGTGCCTGACCGGTACCGACCATGCCGAACGCGAGGAGTGCGCCGGCTGCGAGCGCAATTGAAGAACGCGTTATTGTGCTAGTCATTGATTTATTCCTTTCATGTGATGGCGAAGCAGCCAACGCTCGGCGCTGAGCGTCGCCTGGTAAAAAATCATTCCCTGTACGGTAATGATGACGAAAATTGCGAACATCAGGGTTGTGTCCATCATGCCCTGTGCGCCGATGATCAGGGCGCCCAGCCCTTCGCTGGCGCCGATGAATTCACCGACGACAGCGCCGACGAACGAGAGCACGACGGCGACACGAACGCCGGCCATGATGACCGGCAGGCCCGAGGCGATTTTGAGGCGCCGTAGGGTTTGCAGGGGGGTGGCGCCGAGCATGCGAAACAGTTCGCGCTTTTGCGGATCCACATGCTGAATCCCCGTTAGGGTGTTTTCCAGCAGCGGGAAAAAGCAGATCAGGGCGGTGATCACCACGGTCGGCAGGATGCCGGATCCGAACCAGATCACGAACAGCGGGCCGAGAGCGAGTTTGGGGACGACCTGGCTGGCCAGCACATAGGGATAAAGGAGCCGCCTTATAAAGTCGGTTTCGCCAAGCACGATACCGCAGAAAAAGCCGATACCGCAGCCAAGGGTCAGACCCAGGACGATTTCCACCGTGGTGACCCAGATATGGGGCCACAGATAGCCCACCGTCAGCCCCTCCCACAGGGTTTCCAGGATCGCCGTCGGGGCTGGCATAATGAGGGCGGACAAGCCCGATGTCCGGCAGAACAGCTCCCAACCCGCCACCAGAATGAATAAGAGCCCGGCTGAATAAAGGCGAATAATCATGCGGCTTCATCCATTGCCTGGCGGACCTCAAGGCACAGATTGTTGAACCGCGGGCTGTATCGCATGTCCCGCTGGCGCGGCTTGGCCAGATCAACCGTCACCTCGTGGGTCAGGTGGCCGGATTCCATCACCGCGACCCGATCAGACAGATACACCGCCTCGGCGATATCATGGGTGACAAACAGCACCGTGGTCTGGCTCAGGTCGCACAGCCGCAGTAGATCGTCCTGCAGCTCTTCGCGTGTGATGGCGTCGAGCGCCGCGAACGGCTCGTCCAGCAGCAGGACCGCCGGATCGTTGATCAGCGCGCGCGCGATGGCGACACGGCTCTGCTGGCCGCCGGACAGTTCCCTCGGATAGCGCGCCGAATAATCCGCAAGCCCGACCAGGCTGAGCAGGTCGTTCGCTTTTTGCCGGTCGGTTTTTGCCGGCGACCGCTTGAGCGAAATTGGCAACAGGACATTGTCGATGACCTGCTCCCATTCGAGCAAGGTCGGTGACTGGAAGATGAAGCCCACCTGTGCGCTGGGCGCCGTAACCTTGGCGCCGTTGATGAAGATGGCTCCCTCGGTTGGCCGCAGAAGACCGGCCGCGATCTTAAGGAGTGTTGTCTTGCCGCAACCGCTGCGCCCGACAAGGCAGCGGAACTCGCCCTCACCGATGGACCAGTCGATCCCGTCCACCACCCGCTCGCTGCTTTGAAAGGCAAAGGTTGCGCTGTCTATGGAAAGGAAACTGGTGGCCATATCCATGGGTCCGCGCTCAATCCACATAAGGAGCGAAGTCATCGGCGGCGTTTTCAGCCGATCGTTCGATCTCCGTCAGGGTGACCAGGTCGAGAAGATTGAACCGCCCGTCATGATGCCAGCCCGCTTCCGGCGCGGTCATGTGGCCCAGCGCGCATATTCTTGTAACGCCGACGTCGCTTAACGAAGCGGCCAGGCGGAACAGCTCTTCCGGCGCCGCGGCGATGCCGACGGTCTGTAAAAAGGCCTTGAACGGCGCGATCCGGGGCGCGGTATCGGCCAGATCGTCGATTGCGACGATCTTGATGGTCCGGTTAAGTCCGCTCGGCGCCAGATCTTCGGCCTCTTCCACGTAGACCACGCCCCACGCGCTGGCGGCGTCGCCCATGATGTCGCGCCCGCCTTGCGACGACGACTTGGTTTCTTCGGCATGACGCCACGCGGCGACGCCGCCGGCTTCTTCGATGGGGAGCGCGCGGCGGGGGAATTTCTGTTCGAAACAGGCCAGCTCGTTGGCTACGTATTTTGAGAATTCGCGAGGCGAGACCTTGCCGCCCCGTTCCACGAAAAAGACATGCGGCGAATAGCAGCCCTGCTGGTCGTAGCGGATCACGTCATAGGCCGCCTGATGGGCGACCGACCAGGCCTTGCCGGTATCCAGCGCGGCCCGCGACACCATCCCGAAACTGACCTTGTGGCCGTAGGTCAGACAGCGCGTGGTGATCGGTGTGCGGGCGCGGATCGCCGCCAGCGAGTCGTTGCCGCCATAGGCCAGCACCACATCCGCCTGTTTCAACAGCGCCGACTCCCGCGCTTCATCGCCGCCCTTCCACCAGACGACCGCCAGACAATCGGCGAGCTTCGGTTCTATCTCGACAAGCAGTTCGGCGAACCACCCGGCGAAAAGCGGCTCGGCGCTGGGGACCTTGCCAATGGTGCCGGCTTTGACCAGAAGCCCGGATATCAGGCTCCAGAGCGGCAGGCCGGGGACGTTGCCGGCCCAAATGTGGACCAGAAGATCGGGGCCTGAGGCCTTGGCGAAGCCGCCCTTCGGCACGGGCTGGAAGTCATCGAGGATTCCCGGGTTGGTGAAATCCTCGGCCAGAAATTTTTGCAGCTCGGCGCGGCGGAAGGTTTTCAGATAATGGGTCAGGCCGAGCCGGACCATCTCCGCATCGTAGCCGGTTATCAGCGGCAGCAATCTTTCCGCTTTTTGCCGGTAGGGATCGTTGCGATCCAGCAGCCTCGCGATCGCTTTATCGATGATGTCGGTTATTTGTGAGACAGTCAGGGATTTCAGATGGGCGCGGCTGGCCTGCTTGACCCTCGCGGCCAGTTCACCCAGCTGAGTTTCGCTCAGGACCGGCACGGCGATTTCCACATGCTCATTACCGCGGTCGAAATTCAGCACCTGCCAATCGACCTCGTCCGCCGATAACCCTGGAAGATATCCCGCGAATTCCGCCACGCCGGTTATCCCTTCGCCGCTTTCAGGAATTCCTCGACGGCCATGGAACAGCCCTGGGCCTCCGCGCCATCCGCCCGGCCCAGCAGCAGAAACCCATCCTCGGTCGCAATACCGGCGTCTTCGGTCAGGATGGTCGACACCACATTGAAGTGGGCCAGATCACAATGCGCCAGGACGCCTTTTTCGCCGCGCGGCAGCTCTTCGTTGGTCAGCGGATTCACCACACGGGTTCTGATCCAGTGGGGCACCGATTTGACCGATGGGCAGGTCTCATTGCCCGCATCATAGAACTGGCTGCTCAGCTCGGTCATGCCGTACATATTGATGCATTGGCTGCGGGGGACGCCGAAGGTGGATGAAAGCTGTTTGTAGAAATCGTCAGGCGCCACCTCGCGCGACTGACCCTTGAAACCGCCAGTGTCCATAATCTTGCTGCCGGCGGGCAAAAAACCGATCTCATCGTTTTCCTTCAGCGCATCCATCAGATGAACGAAGCTGTAGCTGGCGCCGAGCAGGGCATAGGGCTCTCCGGTCTGTTCGGCGTGGGCGAGTTCCAGCACGGCGCGCATGGTGTCGAGCCCGTCTTCGTGCACCAGGTAATGGCTGTCTTCGGTGCCGAATTCCCGCACCGCTACGGCGAGATAATGGGCGAGCGACGAGTTGGGCATGATCTCTTCGGTCGGGAACAGGATTCCCATGCGGATTCTTTCGCGATTCCGCATGAAGCGCCGCCTGAAATTGGTCGTCATCGACGCATCCCAGACCGCGAGCGTCGGGTGATAGGATTTGCCCCGCACGCCGTCCTTTGTCGTGCCGCTGGTCATGAAGAAGCGCTCTGCATCTTCGGGTGCACAACAGCTCAGCGTCAGATCCTTGAAGGCATCGATCGGCACCGCGGGAATATCGCGCCAGCTTTTTACGGTGCGGACTGTCTTTTCGCGCTGCTGGCAAAAGCGGCGGTAGGGCTGATTGTTCTCGAACTGATAGGCGAACAGTTCTAGCGCCATCCTGTTGAAGTCTTCATCCGACGCGCCGTCGGCGGCGATAAACGCCAGAAGATGATCGATGATCTGTGCTTCGGTCACAATCTTTCCATCACGGGCAAACTGCCTCCCGGCATTGCTGCCGAAAATCCGGATTGACGGTGAAGGGTCGGGGAGGCCGTGTCGCGCGTATTTCCCGTTTTCCTACGCCGGCATAACCCGGATCAGGTTCAGAGGGTCGTCGCGTTGCCCGGAAATAAAGTCTGGGCCGGCGATATCTCAGCCTCCTAGCGAGGCACCCCTGGGATCTATATCATTTCAGTGACGCTACTATCGGCCTGTGCCGCGCCTTTGACAAGCCCCTGCGTACAGGGCGGAACCCTCAATTACTGGCCGCGTCGCCTGTGCGTATCTGGTTCGTGGCCTTGAGATCGGGCGACCGGAGCACATGGACGACCAGCGCCCCCATCAGCATCGTCACGATCGCACCCACCACGAAGAAGCTGGCCTCGATGCCGACGAATTCGGCGAGGCCTCCCATGAAGACTGGCGCCGCGATCGACGCAACCCGGTTCATGGTGCCGCGAATGCCGGCCGCCTTGCCCTGCATCGTGGGGCTCACCGCCCGCAGGACGGCGGAAATGACCATCGGCTGGCTCATGCCGTTGGCCGCACCGCGCACCGCGGACGCAACGGCCAGCAGGGAAAGCACGCCGAGCAGCGGCGTGACGGCGACGGCGAGCACGCCCGACAGGATCGTCCCCATGATCAGCCAATAAGGTTTGATGCGGCGCGCCAGCCAATCGGTGGCGAGTGCGCCAAATGCCGCCGCGACAGACGATGCGGACAGCAGCAATCCGATCTCGGTCCCGGTGAATCCTTTGCCGCCGAGATAGACCACGTAAAAACTGCTATGCACCGACGACCCCACATGGGACAGCATGCTCGCCATGACTATCAGCGCGATGGCGGGGAGAGACAGCAGCCGGAAGGCTTCAACGTAATCGGCCAGACGCGGCAGCAGATCGCGGGCGCGAACCCGCGCTGTGCGCGTCATTTGCGTGGTGTCTCCGCCCGAGGCTGTCTCCGTGTCGGCCGCCGGTAACATAAGGCCGCACACCAGGATACCGAGGCCCCAAAGGCTGAGCCCAACAAAAGCCGCGGTTGAGCCGAGATTATCCCACACCCAGCCGATGACCGGTGGCGCCACGAGATGACCGAAGCGGCAGGTGAAGCTCAACCGACCGGTATAGACGGTGCTGCCGCGCATATGTTGTCCAATCAGCGTCTGGGCGCCCAGCCAGCCCATGGAATCGGCCAATCCCGCGATCATCTGGAGGACAAGCACAGCCCAGATCCAGGGCATCACCGGGAACAGCAAGGGGATGATGACGCCAACGATGGCGAAAAACACCATGACCCGGCGGCCTCCCAACCGGTCCATAAGCGCCCCACCATGGATCGATAGAAAAAGCGGCAGAAAATGGCGTGAGCCCAGCACCATGCCGATCAGGAAGGTGGATGATTCCAGCGACGCGACCCATAGCGGGACGACCACTGCTGCCATGTAAAACATGGTCGTGCTGAACAGCCCGATGCCATAAACCGCGATCTGCAGCCGCCATGGCACGGCTTCCTGTGGGGCAGGTTGTATCGTCAATTGATACGATGAACTTTCTTCGCGTGAGCCTCTTTAAAACAGTATACCACGCGCTCCGCGTTGTGGCTTGTTCTGTTGCTTTTCAGGCCGGTTGCCGTATTTACTTGCGTTCCCGTTCCCTGATCGGATGGTTGTGATGAAAAAACTGAAACCTCTGTTATTCCTTGGCCTTGCCACGCTGCTTGCTGGTCCACCGGCGTCGGCAGGGGAGGCGCATGTGGTGAAGGTTGCCGTCCAGTCCTCATCGGGTGGGGTGTTTCATTTCGACGTCACGGTGCGGCACGGGGATGAAGGCTGGAAGCACTATGCCGATGCTTTCGAAATCGTCACGCCGGGGGGCACGGTTCTGGGCTCGCGGGTCCTGCTCCACCCGCATGAGACCGAACAGCCATTCACCCGGTCGCTTCGCGACGTGCAGGTGCCGGCGGGTATTACGGCCGTTATCGTGCGTGCGCGGGATAAAGTGCATGGCCTGGGCGGCAAAACCATGCGCGTCGCGCTTCCGGGGCGGCAGAATTAAGTGACGTAAATCGGCTAGCGTAGCCTTGCGTTAAAAAAGGCGATCAGTTTCCGCCACGCGTCTTCCGATTGTTCCTGGCGATAGCGGTCCTGGTTGCAGAAATCCTGAAACCCGTGTCCGGCGCCGTCATAGCAGTGGAATTCGTGCTCGATACCGGCCGCCTTCAGCGCCGCGTCGAGATCCTTCACATCGTCCGGTGACGGATTCTGGTCGTTGTTGCCGAAGATTCCGATCATGGCGCATTTCATCTGACCGGCAAGATCAATAGGCGGGACGCTGCCTTCCCCCATGGCGGTTTTGATGCGGCCGCCATACAGCACCGCGGCGGCCTTATAGTTGGGGTTGCGCCCCGCGCCGAGCCACGCCATGCGTCCGCCCCAGCAATGGCCGATGATGCCGATACGGTCTTTATCGACGGAGTCCAGTCCACACAGCAAATCATAGGCGGCGTCGAGGTCGGCAATCAGGCGATCGTCGCGCCATTCGTTGCGTTTCACGTCCTGCTCTTCCTCCGGCGGCCACCAATGAAAGATGAAGGGAATGATGGCGGCATAGCCGGCCTTGGCGAGGCGTTCGCCGGTATCGATGGTGAACGGGTCTTTTTCGAGCCCGGTATGGGCGATGGGAAAATGCTGGGCGACGACAAGGCCGGGAAAGGGCCCCGCACCATCGGGTTTAAACACCAGGCATTCCATGGGGCTGCCCTGAACGTCGATGGTTTGCTTTGTATATGACGCCATTCCCGGCTTCCTTTATATGAACTGATTTCCTGTACCGAAATCTAGCGCATTTGCCGACGGCTTGCACGGGCGTGACCAGCCGCTATGCTGCCGCCGCATTCACCAGCAGCAGGTTAAGCGTGTCTTCTCTCGATAGCTTCTTCAATCCGCGTAGTGTCGCGGTTATCGGCGCCTCGGCGACGCCGGGGAAGCCCGGCCGGACGGTGATCGAAAACCTGATGGCCAATGGATTTGCCGGTTCTATCCATCCGGTCAACCCACGGGGCGGCGACATTTGCGGCCAGCCGGTATCCACCTCCATCGACGCCCTGCCCGACGGTGTCGATATGGGCATCGTCATGCTGCCCGCCGCGCAGACGCCGCAGGCCGTGCTCGATTGCGGCGCCAAGGGGATGGAGTCCATCGTGCTGGCGGCCGGCGGTTTCGCCGAGGTGGATCACGCCGGCAAGGATCTGCAGGCCGCGCTTCGCGCCGCCATCGACAAGGCCGGCGTGCGGGTGCTTGGCCCCAACACGGCGGGACATATTTCAACGCCAGCGAATTTTACGTCCAGTTTTTTCCCGCTCGGCCGGCTTCCCAAGGGACCGATTTCCTATATTGCGCAGACCGGCAATTTCACCGGCGCCATGATGCGTTCGATCATGTCCGGCGAACATTATGGCGTCGCGCGCTGTATCGGTCTTGGCAATGCGGTCGATATCGACGAGGCGGATGTCCTTGAATTTCTCGCCAACGATGCCGAGACAAAGGCGATTTTTGTCTATCTTGAAAGTCTGCATCGGCCGCGGGAATTTCTCGACATCGCGCGCCGCATTACCCGCGAGAAACCGGTGATCATGCTCAAGGGCGGTGCGACCGCGGACGGCGCCAGGGCGGCCTTGTCCCACACCGCCTCGCTGGGCTCGGACGATCGCGTGCTCGATGGCGCCATGCGCCAGGCGGGGATCGTCCGGATCGATGAATTTACCCATTTGTTTATCGCGGCCAAGGCCGCCGCCATGATGCCGTTGCCGGCCGGTAACCGGGTCGGCTTCGTTTCCCCGTCAGGCGCTTTTATCGTCCATGCGTCCGATATCTGCCGCCAGAGGACAATCCTCGAATTCCCCGCCGTTACGCCAGAAACCCAGGCCCGGCTGGAGGAAATCAGCCCGCCCTTCATCAACATCACCAACCCGGTCGATGTGTTCCCGTCCGCCACCGTTCACGGGATGGAATTCGCCTGGCGCGAGGCGATGCTGGCGGTTCTCAAGGATCCCAATGTGGATGCATTGGTGTCGATCCTGATCCTGGCCGAGGAGCTGGGGCCCATGAGGCTGGAATTTATCGTCGATCTGGCGCGGCAATTCCCCGAAAAGCCGATTTATATTTCTTTTTCAGGGGATGAAGCCAGCAACGCGGCGGCCAAGGCCTTCCTGGAGCCGCACGGCGTGCCAACCTTCCCGCGCATAGAAGACCCGTTCAAGGTGCTCGATATCCTGGCCCGCGCCCGCGCCGCCATGGACCGGTCGTGATGGAGAATTGATCATTACCCACCCCGCGCCTCTCGAGCTGTGGTCGGAGACCATCATCCCCGACTGGATCGATTATAACGGCCATATGAACGTGGCCTATTACACGCTGGTGTTCGACCATGCGGTCGATGCGTTCTTCACCTATGTTGGGCTGGGGCGGGATTACCGCGAGGCCACCACCGGCAGCACCTTCGCGGTGGAACATCACATTACCTACAACCAGGAAGTCGTCGAAGGCGATGTGGTCCGCTGTACCTCCCGGCTGGTGGGTTTCGATGAAAAACGGATCCACCATTATCACGAGATGTATCATGTGGCGGACGGGTATCTCGCCGCGACCTGTGAGTTCCTGTCGCTCCATGTCGATCTGTCGATCCGACGGGTAACGAAACTGCCCGACGCTATTCTTGAGCGGCTGGGCGCCGTCATGGCGGCGCACGAGAAATTACCGCCGTCGGACAATATCGGGCGTGTCATCAAGAGGCCGATAGCGCCCGCGCGGTAATCTGTCCGTCGGCGGATCGAAATTCTTCCTTTTCTCCCGGAGTCGGGCGGGCTACATCTAAGGGACACATAAAAGAAGGTCCTTCGGGCCCGTCCTGGGCTTGGTGGTGTTTAGCGAACATGCCGGGTGCGTCGCGCACACAAATTGTCGGTTCTCTGCGTCGGTTGCTGCGCAACGACCAGCTTGTCCTCCTCATTCTTGCCGTTTTCATGGGGGCGGTGGCGGCCTATCTCGCCATCGCCTTTCGTGAACTCTATTTGCTGATTCAGGGGCTCGGATTCGGCACCTATTCGGATACGCTGGTGACGGCGGCGCGGCAGATGCCGAAATGGCAAATTGTGTTGGTGCCTACCGTTGGCGGGCTCCTGATCGGGCTGTTCGTTCACCATTTCATGCCCAACCGGCGGCCCCATGGGGTAACCGATGTGGTGGCCTCGGTCGCCGTGCGGTCAGGCAATATGGGCTACCGTGAAGGGATCGGCGCGGCCTTGATCAGCGCGGCCTCCATCGGCGTTGGCGCGTCGGTTGGCCGTGAAGGTCCGGTGGTGCATCTGGGGGCGGCCATATGTTCGCGGTTCGCGCGGGCGCTGCATCTCAACCGGTCGCTGGTGATCAATCTTCTGGGCTGCGGTGTCGCGGCGGCGATCGCGGCATCGTTTAACGCCCCCTTCGCCGGGGCCTTTTTCGCCACCGAAGTAATCATCGGCCATTACGCGTTGACCGCCGTTGCGCCCATCATGCTGGCATCGGTGACCGGAACCATCATCGCGCGCACTCATTTCGGTGATTTCCCGGCCTTTATCATTCCGCCAAACCCCATCGTATCGCTACTCGAATTTCCGGCTTTCGCTTTGTTGGGCGTTTTAAGCGCCATTATGGCGATCATTTTGATGCGTAGCATCTCTGTCGGGCAGGATATCTCCGACAAGATGGATGACAAGCTGCCCTTGCCGCGCTGGATCCATCCCATGTTGGGCGGC